>CAZXDQ010000119.1:4189-6288 GCA_964639405.1 uncultured Syntrophomonadaceae bacterium
TATGGGTTAATTCGTTTGGATGGCGCCCATAACCTATTTCAGCATCTTATAGATGGGATACCTTTGGAAGACATCAAGGTGGGAATGCGGGTTCAAGCTGTTTGGAGTGAAGAAAGGACGGGAGGTTTTCGAGATATTCAATATTTTCAACCCAAATGATCCCAGGGACTTCTTGGTTAAGTTAATATAACAGAATTCTTAACTTTTACTTAGGCACCCTGATTCACTAGCAGACGCGAAATCATTTTAGAAACTATGATGGTAGCGCCTAGTGAGTTCAGGGTGCTTTTCTTTAAAAATATAAGCGAGGTGGGTTAAATGGGAGAAGATGAAAGAGTAATCCGTGGAGAAAAAATGGAAAATGTGACCTATGAAAGCCTTAATCAAATGTTTTGGAATACGGTGAAGGCTGCACCTGAAATATGCGCAGTTAAGTACCGCAAGGGAGATGATTTTGAAAGTATATCATATCAAGATTTCGGTAATAGAGTGAAGAATCTGGCTCAAGGTTTAATGAGTTTGGGATTAGAAAAAGGAGACAAAGTAAGCTTGTTAGCGCAAACCCGCTGGGAATGGGTATTATCAGACTTTGCCATTCTTACCGCTGGCGGAGTAACAGTAACCATATATCCTACTCTTCCTCCTTCCATAATTAAGCACATAGTGGATGATTCAGATTCCACTGTGTTGATTTTGGAAAACCAGGAACACCTGGAGAAAGCTATGGAAGTAAAAGATCGCTTACCTAAATTACAATATATTATTACTATAGAAGAGACGGAAAAACCTCATCAAAATATTTTTACCCTCCAGGAAGTAATGGAGTGGGGGGAAAAATGGGAAAAAGAAAATCCGGGGAGTTACCGGGAACGATGGGAATCGGTGGATCCTAAAGAACTCAGTAGTATTGTATACACCAGTGGAACTACCGGCCTGCCCAAAGGAACTATGCTTTCCCATTGGAACTGGATGTTCAATGTACAATCCGCTTATCGCACTATAATTTTTGAAGAAGGCGATGAAATGCTCACCTTTCTTCCCCTGGCTCATGTTTACATGAGGATGGTATATTTTGCAGCAGTTTTTGCTAATGCCACAGCAGTGTTTAGCACTACCGAACAACTGGCTCAGGATTTGCCGTGGGTTAAACCACAGGCTTTTGTGTCGGTGCCCCGGCTATTTGAAAGGGTTTATCAGCGATTATTGGAACAAATCGAAGCAGGTTCTGGTCTTCGCAAAAAGATCTTCTGGTGGGCGGCTGGTATAGCCAGGGATGTTGGCAGGTATAATAGCCGAGGTGAAGAATTGCCTTCGTCCATAATGATAAAAAGAAATTTAGCGGACCGTTTAGTTTTTGAAAAAATTCGTTCCCGATTGGGAGTAGAAAATTTAAGATGGACTGTTTCTTCTGGAAGCGCCTTGACTAAAGATTTGGCGTATTTTTTTAGCGGTTTAGGCATCTCTATTTTGGAAGGTTATGGCATGACGGAGGCTGCTGCACCTACCAATATAAATCCCCTGCGGAAAATCAAACCGGGAACAGTGGGTCCTCCTATTCCCGGCGTAATGGAAAAAATTGCTGAAGATGGAGAAATTTTAGTTAAAGGGGATAACGTGATGCAGGGTTACTACAAACTACCCGAGGAAACAAAAGAGGCATTTACGGGAGATGGTTGGCTGAAAACTGGTGATATTGGGAAATTTGATGAGGATGGTTATTTAATCTTCTTGGAAAGAAAGAAGCATATCTTGGTACTTTCCACTGGTAAAAACGTGGCCCCTTTGCCAGTGGAAGATGCTTTAAAGAAAAGCCTTTGGATAGATGAGGCCTTAGTTATTGGCGATGATAAAAAGTTTACCGGCGCTTTGATTTGGCCAAATTACCAAAAAATTATCAATTATGCGGATGAACATAAGATTCCTTACAGTGCGGATTTAATACAGTACGAGCCTGGGCCTGCTGGTGAAAACGTCCCTACTGTAATTGATCCAGCTCTTTTGGAAAATTTAACTATACAAAATATTATTCAGCAAGAAGTAGAGAAAGCCAACCAGCATTTTGCCTCTTATGAGCAGGTTAAAAGGTTCCGCTTAATTCC
>CAZXDQ010000120.1:0-6263 GCA_964639405.1 uncultured Syntrophomonadaceae bacterium
CACTCCGCCATTAGCAACCTGACCATCTTAGCTTTTTAAAGGCCTGAGCAGTAACGAATCCTGGTCCATTTTTATTCGAGCAGGTGAGCTAAAATGAAAGAAAAATGGCGATTACTTAAAGATCCTCCCTTCCCGGGAGAAACCAACATGGAGCGGGACCTGGAAATCCTGGAGCAGGTAGCAAGGGGAGAATCCCCGCCCACTCTGCGTTTTTACCGCTGGTCACCACCTGCCGTCTCTTTGGGATATTCGCAGGCAGCCCAAGAAGTAGTAGATTTTTCCGAGTGCCGCCGCTTGGGGATAGACGTAGTACGCCGCCCTACCGGAGGACGTGCCCTCCTGCACTATCGGGAAGTTACTTACTCAGTGGTCATCTCCGAGGATCATCCTCTAGTACCTCCAGGGATAATAGATTCGTACCGCTTCCTCAGTCAGGGTTTGGTATGGGGGCTAGAGGAAGTGGGACTTACCCCCCAGCTAGCCCCCGAAGACAAAGTTAACCCTCTCCGGCAGCCGGGTTCTTGTTTTGACACCCCCTCGGCCTTTGAACTTCAGGTAGGCCGCAAAAAAGTAGTGGGAAGCGCCCAGCTGCGCCGGCGGGGTGTCCTTTTGCAGCACGGCTCGGTGTTGTTGGAGCTCTGCGCCAGCTTAAACCGGCAAGTCCTCCGGCTGCCCGCCAGGGAGAACAACCAATCCCCCTGCTCACTCCAGGAAAAAGCAGCAGGATTGTGGGACCTGGGCTTATCGGTAGGAATAGAAAAATTGGTACAGGTTATGCAGGATAGTTTTGCCTTCCTCTTCACAGCTGAATGGGTAGAGGAAAGCTGGAAGCATAAATAATAAAACACCTCGACAATTGCTTTCTAAGTAGTATATAACCATAAAAATAAAGACCTTTATTTAATACCTGATTATAGTAAAGGAGGAGAAAGAAAGAATTGACAGAACAATACCAACTTATAGTGGTGAGAGGAGGACCTGGAGGCTATGCTGCAGCGCTGCAGGCCTCGGCTAGGGGGTTGAATGCTCTTCTGATAGAAAAGGGCCAACTGGGAGGTACCTGTTTAAACGAAGGATGCATACCTACCAAAAGTTTTTTTTACAGCGCTTACCTCTACCATAAGCTGAAAGAAGCCGAGAGCCACGGGATTACTGCAGAAAAAGTAGAGGTTGATTTCTCCCGAGTCCAGGCAAGAAAGCAGCAGGTAGTCTCCCAGCTGGTAAACGGAGTCCAGGATCTGCTAAAACAAGCCGGGGTAACGGTTTGGAAAGGAAAAGCCCGTGCGCTACCCGGACCTGGAAAATCCTTGGAGGTAGAACTTAGCCAGGGAGGCAGAAAAACAGTCTCAGGGGAGAACTTGATTCTGGCCACCGGCAGCCAGGAAATAATCCCCCAGGTTGCCGGTGCTGATCTTCCAGGCATTATGAGTTCCCGGGAGGCGCTAAATCTTAACTTTCTGCCCGCAAGTTTGGCAGTCATCGGTGGAGGGGTAATAGCTGTAGAAATGGCCTCTATCTTCGCCGCCTTTGGCGTGGAGGTAACTCTAATCCAGCGCAGCCGGATTCTGCGACGGGAAGATCAAGAAATGGTAAAACGCCTCTCCCTTTATCTGCGTCGACAGGGCATCAAAATTATTACTCAGGCCCCTATTGAAGAAATCAAAGAGGAACCAGAAGGTTACCGGGTCAAGGCCCAGGGACGCAAAGGCGAAGAGGAAATCTTTGCCGAAAAAATACTGATGGCTGTGGGGAGGCAGCCTTACTTTGGGGACTTGGATTTGCCTGCTTTGCCGGTGGACTATGATCAATCCGGCCTGGTAGTAGATCCCTGCATGGAAACCTCTTCCCCGGGAATCTACGCGGTGGGAGATGCTGCTGCCCCCGGGTATTTTACCGCCCACACTGCTTATCACCAAGGGATAGTAGCTGCGGAAAACGCTGCTGGTCAAAAAGCCTATTTTGAAGCAGAAGCGGTTCCTTATTGTGTTTTCACCTCTCCGCAGCTGGCCAGGACTGGAATGACGGAAGAAGAGGCCCGGGAGAAAGGGTATTCCATTAAAACCAGTAAATTTCCTTTTTCTGCCAACGGTAAAGCTGTTATACAAGGGGAAGGTGACGGGATAGTTAAAATAGTAGGGGAGGCTCCCACCGGTAAGGTGCTGGGAATGCATATCTTGGGTCCTCAAGCTTCTGATCTGATCCAGGAGGGAACCCTGGCAGTGGCTGCAGGATGTTCCGTGGCTAATTTGGCTCAATTAATCCATCCCCATCCCACTTTAAGCGAAACGGTGTGGGAAGCAGCCTTATCTTTCACTGGTCATTCCCTGCATATGAAAGGAATCTAAACATGTCCCTTGAATGGTTGGCTGCTTGTAAAGAAATCTGCAGCGGGAGCGCCCTAAAACCTTTAGATGATAATTTAGTAACTTTCCTTGTTTTATAATTAGGTTTATAAAAAAAAGGAGCACTCCATATTTTCCCCCTTGATCAGGCGGACCAAGGGGAAAGTACTTTCAGTTACCCCAGCATCTAAGGCATACGAATGCCCCCGGGGTTCACTTCCCGGGGGCTCCAGGGCAAATTATAAATTCTGGGAATGGCTAAATAAAAACAGTCTTAGACAACTCCACTTTCGAGCTACCTAATGTCTTCTTTTACTAAATCTTCCCCATAAGGATCAACACTCCACTCTATCTCTTCAGCTTCTTCCGGCGCATCAGAGACAAATTCCAGCCTGCTTTCGTCTTCTTCCCAGGACAGGTTTCTAAATGAGGGAAAGAAAGTCTGCGAATTTAGTTCCTCTCCCAATTCCTCTCCATCAAGGGTAAATCCTTTAGTCATTTCATTAATGTGATCGTTGGAAAGGAAATAGCCTCCCGCTTCAGCGGTGTTAAGGGCGTAGGCCAGATAACTCCCCTCCGGGGACCAGTGAAACTTTTCTATCTGCCCCCGGTTTTCCTGGTCAACCAAATCTACCTCACCCGTTTCCAGGTCTACCACCCCTACAAAAGACATATGCGTGGCAGCGTAATAGTCGTGAACGGAAAAAGCAAACATTTTTCCATCAGGACATAAAGCAGCGGTATCTTCAAAGTAAGAAAGGTCCTGGGGATAAATAGGTTGTTCCGGGTGGAATGCAGGTACTTCTTCAAAAATTTGCTCCCAATGGTCTTCAGCCCACTCCACAAATTCCCCGTGACTATATTCAAAAATCACCTGATCGTCTCGGTCTAAAATTTTTATTATTTCTCCTGCCAAGCCCTCTACTTGACCCTCATATTGCACCTTTTCTCCAATTATTGCATCCTGAGTAGTTTTTTCCGGATACCACGGTTGGTCCCAATAAAAGTGACCCTCACTCCACACTTCTCCTTCCACCTGCACCAGCAGCTTATCCACTTCCGGGAATTGGGTAGCAGTGTGGACAAAACCATCTATAAACACTTGAGCACTGGTAGTCCCGCCATCCCACTCTTCTCCAAACATTTCTTCACTCAGGTTAACCGTAGCCACTCCCTCTTCTATCTCTACTTCCAGCACTTCCAGATGGTCATGTACCACCGGCAAGACACCTTTCTCTTCCTCTTCTTCCAGAGTAGGGCCTTCAATAAGTGCTACCAGGGTAGCTTCCAACCATTCTTCTGTGGCTTCAGGTTCGGCAATCTCCCGGGATACCGGGGTAGCATAACCGTACTCGCCCACTTCCCCCGTCTCGACAGCTTCCGCACAGCAGAAGTACAGTAAAACTTCTACGGTTTTTTCCTGAAATACAGCCACCAAGTCCCGGTCCTCTTCCATGATGAATTCATAGGTTTTCTCCTGACTTACCGTTTCCCCGTCTTCTTTCCATTCTCGGAATGAGTATCCCTGTACAGGCTCGGCTTCTACGATTACCTCGGTTTCTGATGAATATTCCCCTTCGCCTATAACTTCCCCGCCTTCCTGAGGGTCAGCCTCCAAACTTACCTGAAAAGTCTCTTCACAGCCCGCAACCAAAATAAACAATAAGGCTAGGGTAGTTAATAAAACTATCACTGTTCCTCTCAACTTTTTTCCCTCCCAGAGTCTTGATGTCCAAGCAAAAACCTACTTACTAAAAAAACAATTTTCAATTAGCACCCTTAGTAAATTCTATTATTCCAAGTACTCTGCAACCTCTAAGCTACGTTAATTATTATCATATAATTCAAGCTTGCTGTAGGTTCATTATACTACAATATCCCAATTTTTCAAATTATCTTGAATAATTAGCTTGTATCCAACCCCTGTAGCTAAATAAAACTGTTTTTGCTTTCCCTCTTGTTATGTAACTACTTAGTCTATCAATTCTCTATCAGGTCGCTATGGCTATAGTTCCGGGTCAACTCGAAAGCAAGTGCACGGCTCAGCCTTTACCCCTTCGCAGGCTGCCCAATATTCAACAGTAAGGATCTCTTAACTCTGAAAGCATGGTTTTCAAATTCTTCTTGCGGGTAGTCCTGTCTTGTTTTGAATGGGTTTCGGAAATACCTTTAATAAGCGCCCCTAACATGATCATTATCATTACTGCCAGGGGTAACCCAGCAGTGATAACGGCAGTCTGCAGGGCAAAAAGAGCCATCTCTCCGCCTATTACTAAAAGGGTTGCCGCCAGCAAACCCTCCATTACAGCCCAGAAGGCACGCTGGTGTTTAGGGGAGTTGATAATTCCACCGGAAGTCAACTTATCCACTACCAAAGACCCCGAATCGGAAGAAGTGATAAAGTAGGACATTACCAGGGCTGTGATAATCACGAATAACACTATTCGGCTTATCTCAGGAAGTATCGGTATCTGAAGCATATCCACCATTTCAAAAAGAGCTACCGGGTAATTGTCCTGGACCGTAGCAAACAGAGCACCTCCAAAAAGGCCATCCAGTTTTATGGCGGTTCCTCCAAACACGGACAACCAGAAAAAGGAGATGAGGGAAGGGACCAGCAGGACCCCCACTATGAATTCCCGGATGGTCCTGCCCCGGGAGATCCTGGCAATGAACATGCCTACAAAGGGAGACCAGGAAATCCACCAGGCCAAATAAAATATAGTCCATTCCCCCTGCCAGGCTTCGCCGCCGTTTAGTGAGAGGAAGGAAGCGTATTGTAATATGTTGCCGAAATAAACCCCGATGGAGGTGATAAAAAGTCGGAGGATATAAAGGGTGGGTCCTAACAAGAAAATCAGAATCATAAACACTAAAGCTATCTTAATGTTTATTTCCGATAAAAACCTTACTCCCTTGTGTATGCCCGCTAATACTGATATTACTGCCAGGGCAGTTACTCCGGCAATAATCAATACCTGGATAATTACGTTGGTTCCAATCCCCAGAATATAGTCAAGGCCGCTGTTTATCTGCAGGGTCCCCAAGCCTAAAGAAGTGGCTAACCCGAACATGGTGGCCAAAACCGCAAAGGTATCGATAACATCGCCAATTATTCCGTATATTCTTTCCCCCAAGAAGGGATAAAAAACTGAACGTAAAGATAAAGGCAGTTTTCGGTTAAAAGCAAAAAAAGATAACCCCAGGGCCAGGATGGCATAGATGCCCCAGGGATGCAGCCCCCAGTGCAGAAAAGAAGAAGCCATGGCAGTGGCCGAGGACTCAGCCCCGCCGAAGATGGGAGGTTCCTCTACAAAATGGGTTAAGGGCTCCCCTACTGCCCAAAACATTAAGCCGATCCCCATACCTGCGGACATAAGCATGGAATACCAGGCAAAATTAGAAAATTCCGGTTCGGCCTCCAACCCCCCGATTTTAACTTCGCCCAGTTTGGAAACTGCCAATCCAATACCCACTATAATGAAGATATTACTGCTAAGGATGAATACCCAGTCAAAATTACTCACCACATAGTCATTCAAGTTTTGAAAAAGAAGGTTGACTTGTTCCAGCCTGAAGAGGGCGTACAAAGAAAAAAACAAGATAAATAAACCGCTGACTATGGATACAAAGGGGCTCATGTTCAGCCCCCACCTGGTAAAGTTACGCTTAGAAATTTTGTCTTCTTCCAAATTAATTACCCCCATTCGCACTATAGATTATATTGTTATTTTTTAACTTATCAACCTGAACTTTGTATCAATTATTGTAACTCTCACCTTCATTTTATACATGGTTGTGGAATATTTTAAGGAAAAGGCCTCATTAAAGCTCCTTTGCTAAATAGACCCTGTTAATACTAGCCTTGGAAGTTATGTTATCAAAATAGAACGGTTTTTGCCATAATAAAATCTTTAACAT
>CAZXDQ010000121.1:0-6251 GCA_964639405.1 uncultured Syntrophomonadaceae bacterium
GGTGTTTGTATGAGAACACTTCAGTAAACACATTTAAGAATAAAAAATACAGTAAAAGCCAGGGTAATTACTGCTCTTATCCCCTTTTTACCTCCTAATAGGATAAGGAATAATATCAGCAAACCAATTAGAAAGTAGAGGCCACGATCCCGAGATATATCATGAATATAAACTCCTTCTAGATATTCACCTTCCCCAACATTGACCAGTATTACTTCCATGTCTTCTTCCAGTTTAAAAGTATAAGGATCTTCTTCTTCGTATCGATTATCAACGGTTACTTTTTCTTCGGAAAAAGGGCCACTGGTGATTTTTATTTCGGCTTCTTGTATTATGTGATTGGTGGTTTCTTGGGTAGTATCGAGGGTTTTCACAGTTCCTCGAAAAAATTCTTCCCTGTCCTTTTCATAAGCATCTTCTTCCACATCAAATTCTTCCATATCTACTTTTTCCATAGCATCTTCGGCATCTTTTTCCAAGGAGTCTTCAGCAAGAAATATTCCGCTTTCATTGGTTTTGGTTTCTTGAGCTGAAACCGCTGGAGAAAAGATTACTAGAGCTAGAGTTACAAATATACCCATAACAAGAAAAACTGATATATTTTTCATTTTAGGTCACCTTCCCCCGTTGTAGCAGTGAATATTAATCTTTTAGGACTTCAGGGGTGGAGCGCCGTCTAAATGCTAGGCCAGAAATCACAATGCTGATTTCATATAATAGTAGTAAAGGACCCGCCATAAATGCTTGAGATACTACATCGGGAGGGGTTAAAAAAGCTGCCAACAGAAATACAATTAACAGTACTATTTTGCGATTTCTTTTTAAAAAATCCGGAGTTATGATTCCTATGCCGGTCAAAAGTAGTACCATGAGGGGCAACTGAAAGACCACACCGAAGGGGAGAAGCAAGCCTTTAATAAAAGAAATATAATTACCTAAAGTAACACTGGGGTCAATTCCCCCTGCAGCAAAAGTCATAAAGAAATCGTAAGCTAACGGCAGAATCACTATGTAAGCAAAAATAACTCCTATGGCAAAAAGAAAGAGTGCCGATGGTAAACCTAGCAATAAATATATTCTTTCCCGGGGGGACAAACCTGGAAGTAAAAATGCAATAATTTGGTAGATAGTAATGGGTAAAGTTACCACAATGCCAGCTACTATAGCCAATCTTATATGAGCAAAAAACGCTTCCGCAGGGCTAATAATGATTACTTCTTCAGGAATCTTCAGCAAAAAATCGACCACATCACCAATGAAATAGAAGCTGATCAGAACTCCTACTATTACGGCTATAGCTACTACCATTAGTCGACGCCTTAATTCTTCTAGATGCCCCATTATAGGCATGCTGGCATCATCGGCACTTTTTTCTCGTCTTTTGAAAATTCGATCCTTTAGTGACGACCCGTTCACCCCCTCAGAAATTCTTGTTCAATAGCATCTACCAGTTTTTCGAGTTGATTCCATAGAAATATTGGCAGTCCAGCATTTCTAAAAGATACAGGAACCTCAGAGCCGCTGCCAGATTCGGGATTGATGACCAGGGCCCATAAGCCTTCTTTTTGAGTGCATACTGGTTGGTCATTGCCCCGTATTACTTCTATCTTCATTTCTTGTTCCCTCTTAAAACCTTCAGTAAGAACCAGGTCCACCTCCTGAATTTTTTTAGCCAACTCCTGCAGGGAGAGTTCTTCTTCTATTTTTTCGATGATAGCCAATTTTAAGGGAGAAGAAATTATCACCGTGTCTGCCCCTGCCTTTTGGTGTTTCCAGGTATCCTTTCCCGGTTGGTCAATTTCGAAATCATGGAGATTATGCTTTATGGTTGCTACTTTATACCCCCTGGTTTTGAGCACAGGTATAAGATTTTCCAGTAAAGTAGTTTTTCCACTGCTGGAACGCCCCACAATAGATAATATAGGCACTGGCATTATTTCACCTCCGGCAGGTCTATGAGCTCTACCCAAATTCGTTCACCTTGGTTTATTGAGTCCCTTTCTGTTTTGGGTTGAAAAACAGCATTAGGTTCGCCTAAAAAAGACTCTTTAGGATGGTTACCCATACTAGCCTTTCGAGCGAATAAATCACCATTACGTATAAAGCAGTTCATAAAGAAAAGGGGTTGCACAGAATCCTGCTTCTTTTCTTTGTTAATGCTTATTTTATGCTCCAATAGGGCTTCTCCGTATGGGCGTTGATAATGAATTATCCCTGCTTTTCTTAACAGTGCTGGGCGCACTAGTTGATCAAAAATAAGAGCAGCAGCTCCCGGACTGCCGGTTAAACAAAAAATAAGTTGGTTATTTTTAAGGGCTACTAAGGTGGAAGCTCCAGGTTTAGTATTAATTCCCTGAAAAAGGATTTCACTATTCAAATCTTTTATTACTTCAGGCATTAAATCATGGTCACCTCTACCAATACCTCCAGTAGAAATCACCATATCGCATGTTTTTAAAGCCCAGGTGGTAGTTTGTTTCAATTCATTCATTTTATCAGGGACTGGGGGGAAAACCTGCCCTTTTCCGAGATTTTTATTTACCATTACATTAAGCATGCTGCTATTACTATCGTAGATTTGAGCTTTCCCTAAGGAGTCCCCCAGGGGAGCAAGTTCTGAACCAGTAGCAAATATGCCTACCACGGGCTTTTTAAAAACCTTTACTTCACTAATCCCTAACGAGGCCAGTAGTTGGATTTGTCCTGCTTGCAAACAGGTTCCTTTTGGCATAACTGGTTCCTGACTCTTTATATAAGTACCTTTAGTTATAAGGTTTTGTTTTGGGAAGTAAGGCTGTTCAATCAATATTCTATTCTGTTCTGGTTCTTGAATATCTTCTTGGGGCACTACTGCATTAGCTCCCTCGGGCACAGGAGCTCCTGTCATAATTTTTGCACAAGTTCCCCTTGGGATCTTTTCTGACAAGAAAGATCCCCCGGGTATATCAGCCACCACTTCCATGAAGATGGGGTTAGCCGGAGAGGCTGAAGAAGTGTCTTGAGCATTAAATGCATAACCGTCAAAGGAAGAATAGGTAAAGGGAGGAAGATCAATGGGGGCGGTTATATCTTCCGCCAGTATCCTGTGGTCGGCGCTTTTTAAGTTAATCCGCTCTGATTTAACCAAAGAAATGTTATCTAATACTTTGCTGGTTGCTTGTTCAAGGTTGATAGCCATAAAAGTTGTTTACTCCTCTTTTTAAACCTTTCCTTAGTTTCAGTAATAAAGCATGTAATACTGTAACCGATATTATCATATCAGAAATCATCTATTTTCCAAAGAGTTTTGAGTTAAAACTTAATTAATAGGGCTTTGATTGAAAAGATCAATCGAAATTTTGTATAGAGAAATGCCTTCCTAGAAAGGTTCTAATAAGTTTCCAGTCCCTAAAAGAAAACAAAGGAAAACGTAACCAGCTGATGGATCCGAAAGTTTCTTTACCAGAGAACCATCGGGCTATATTTTCTAAATTTTTCAGGTCAGTCCTTTTCCATAGTTGTAGTAGTTTATTTTCTCGTAGAACTTTCGGGCGAATAGTTTTTTTGAGATCAGCATGATAAAGATGAGGGCGAGATTCTACCAGGGATCTGGCAGCTAAGTAACCGCTGATACAGGCTATATCTATACCTCCGCCGTGGAGGGGAGAAGCAAGACCTGCAGCATCTCCTGTAGCTAAAATATTGCCCTTTTGAGGGCAGGGACTGGGAATAACTGGTATAGCGCCTCCAGAACTTTTATTTATACGATAATGCTGCATGTTTTCTTTGATCAGTATCTTGTGGAGTTCTGATTTTAGGCTCAATCCATGAGAACGACTTTTTTTCGGTTCGAACCAGCCTACGCCTACATTGGCCAGCTCCTGGCTTTTAGGAAATATCCAGTAATAACCTAGAAAGTGGTCTTCCAAGCCTATTTTGTAACAGGGGTAAAGAAAATTAAAATCGCCTTCCAGCTGCATTTGATAGGTTTGAGCTCTCCCGGGATAATGGGGTTCCGGCCAGTATTCATTAACAGCAACTGATCCCCTGGCATCTATGACTCCAGTATAATCTTGGGACAAGTCTTCTATCCTTTCATTTTGGAGAGGGTAGTTTTCCTTTATTTCTACTCCCCATGAATTGGCTTTTTCAGCTAAGCCTGACTGCCACTTCTGCCGATCTAGCATCCAAATGTCCAGGGGTATTTTGTCTATTCGGTAAGTGTTAATAAGTTTAAAATGAATGCTGTTAACACGATACTTAACCCCGCAGGAAGGTTTTCCTAGTAATTTTAAGCTGTCATAAAAGCCTTCTCCGCAGTTAATATTATCACCTATAGAGTTTTTTTCTAATAGAGTAACGTGGAACCCCGACTTAGCTCCTTCCACAGAAGCAGTAAGACCTGCAGGACCGCCCCCAACTATCAACATTGAGCCCATTTACCACTAACCCCCATGTGTTTGATTACCAGTAACAAAAGACAGTAAGGGCGAAGATAGCACCTTTAATATGTAATTCGTCAACTAAAGCATCTTGTCTTGTTAAGCAGTATTGTTGACGGTGCACTTCGCCCTGAGGAGTACTCTTTTGCCCGGTTAAATTATGACTGAGGGTACCAGTTATCTAAGCTTAAACTTGGAGTCAACTTCTTCTAAAATATCCTCTATACCGCCGTATTCCAGCTCAGAATAAGGTAACATTGCTGCTCCTGAAAAGCCTTGTTCTCTAATGTCGAATGCTTTTCTGGAAACCTTATCTCTTATTTGATCCCAGTAAGGGTGTTCAAAACAATCCACCGGTTCAGTTAATTTTCCTTCTTGTACACAAAAGCCCAGGCAATTGACTATAGGAGGACCATCGAAGAAAGAGGCGCTAGAATTTTTTGTGACTGGCATTAAAGGACCGTTATGGCTTCCCCGCATGAAACCTGCTACGTAGTGCCCTATACTGTAGGGGGAAAGAATTTCTCCAGTAGCAGGAAAAGAGCCTTGTACTCTAGTTAGCAAAACCGGGTCATCTTTGCCTACATATTTTCCGGCAATATTATGTAGGCGGGTGGTACTGGCTGTTACTGCTTGTTCCTCATCATGCCTGGAATGAATACTTTCCACTACGAATCTTTCATTGTCCCTTAGTAGGGCAGCCACTTGATAAAGGTCTTCCGGTGTATTTAAATGGATGATTCGGTCTTGTTCTGTGTAAGAGACATCCATGATGGTAAATTCAAATCCCTTTCCAATTTTAGGGGAAAGTATTAAGCCTGCATTGTGCATAGGATCGGCAAAACTCAAATAAAGAGGAAGGTTATAAGCTCCAGGGTCAGTTTTATCGGCGGTAAACAGCAAAAACGGCTCGTTAGGTCTTTCTTCAAACTCCATTTCCGCTACAGCAGGTCCCATGCCTTTAACATTTCCTGAAAAGGAATCTGCCAGCAAGTCCTGCCCTGCGCCGTAAAGTCCTTGCTTTTTAGCCACCTCGGTGCCTTGCAAAAAAGCATTCCAGGCTAACTGGTGTATTTTTTCATTTTCGACTCCCTGCTGGTGAGACATTAGGATAAATATGTCATCCCCAGTAAACCCCACATAAGCATCTGTGATCAATTGGTTAATATTACTTTTTACGTGCTCCTGGACATTTTCCAGTAATTTTTTACTTGGTTTTAAATGTCCTCCAATACTTCCAATGTCGGCCTTAATCACACTTAAAGTAGTTTTCATTCGGACTACCTCCTTGTTAAAATTGACTAGCTTTAGTTAGTTAAATTAGCCTTAGCAGCATAAAAAAAGAATGATAAAAAGGCTACTCAATTAAATAAATTCTACTACCATATTAGAAGATCCTTCTAAAAAGATGGTACCATAATTAATAAATTATTCTTTTTCTATCTCCAAAACTACGGGTAAAATCATAGGGTTTCTTCCTGTTTTTTCCCAAAATAGTCGGCTGACTTTTTCCCTTACTTCTCCTTTGACTATATTCCAGTCGGTTAATTTTTTGGGATGCATTTTCTCTAAAAGGGAATAGACCTGAGACTTAGCTTCCTCGAAGAGATTTTCTGACTCTCGAACATAGACGAAACCTCGGGAAATAATTTCTGGCCCGGCTACAATATTTTCGCCCCTTAATCCCACTACTACAATAACAATTCCATCCTGGGATAAAGTTTGACGGTCTCTTAGCACTACGCTACCCACGTCACCTATACCCAGGCCGTCTACCATGACTTTACCAGCAGGGATATTCCCCAGTACTTTTCCCTTCTGAGGATTAAA
>CAZXDQ010000122.1:0-6185 GCA_964639405.1 uncultured Syntrophomonadaceae bacterium
AGTGCATTCTGGTGTAAACGTAGTAATTACTAATGGAAGAGATGTAAATAATCTTACGGCAGTCCTTCAAGGGGAACAAAAAGGCACCCTTTTTGTAGCAGAAGATCACTATCTTTCTCGACGAAAACGTTGGATCGCTTATGGAAAAGAAATAAAAGGAAAAATTATAGTTGATAATGGTGCAAAAAATGCTTTATTGAGAGGTAATAAAAGTTTGCTTCCAGTGGGAATTAACCAGGTGGAAGGCGATTTTAAACGGGGCGACTTGGTAGGGGTAGTAGACTACCAGGGTGAGGAATTTGCCAGGGGTCTGGTGAATTTTGAATCAAGGGAGCTGAAAAAAATAGCTAAATACCCCAGCCACCAAGTTAGTAGTATTTTGGGGCGGGAAGTTTTAGATGAAGAGGTAATCCATAAAGATAACTTAGTGCTGGAGTAAACTTTAAAGAAGGGGTTGAGCTTATGAGTTCTGAAATGGCAACTACTGTCCAGAATGCCTGGAAAGCTTCTACTGTAATAGGCAAGGCTTCCACATTAAGAAAAGATCAGGCATTGGAAATTATTGCAGAAGAATTAGTTTCCCAAGAAGATACTGTTAAAGAAGCCAACGAAAAGGATTTAGAGCGCTTAAGGGAAAAAGAAGGTTATTCCCAAGCCTTTTACGACCGCCTGCTTTTGGACAGCAGCAGAATCGCTGGCATGGCTGATGGCTTAAGGGATATAATCGCCCTTCCCGACCCGGTGGGAGAAGTAATTTCAATGTGGAAAAGGCCCAACGGTTTGGACGTGGGAAGGGTGAGAGTACCTCTGGGAACGCTGGCAATTATCTATGAGGCTCGACCTAATGTAACTGTGGACGCCGCTGGTTTAGGTTTAAAATCTGGTAACTCGGTAGTGCTTCGAGGCAGTTCAGAAGCTTTCTATTCCAACCAGGCATTGGTGCAAATTATTCAACAAGGGCTGGAATCTGCGGGACTTCCTCCTCATAGCACTGTTTTAGTAGAACAAACGGACCGGGAATCTGCTAAAGAACTTATGAAAATGAACCAATACTTGGATGTGATTGTACCGCGAGGCGGAGCTGCCTTGAAAAAAACTGTATTAGAAAATGCTACCGTTCCAGTAATTGAGACCGGTGAAGGCAATTGCCATACCTTGGTGGATGAAGACGCTGAAGTGCAGAATGCCGTTGATATCGCGGTTAATGCTAAAACTCAGCGGCCGGGGGTTTGCAACGCCATGGAGACCTTACTGGTTCATAAAAAAATTGCAAGGAAATATCTCCCCGCTCTGGTTAAAGCTATGGAATCTGCTGGAGTGGAATTAAGAGGATGTTCGGAAACACAGAAATACGGTAAAAACGTTAAACCAGCCGGACCAGAAGACTGGGCCACTGAATACTTGGATTTGATATTAGCTATTAAAGTGGTGGATAGCCTTGAAGAAGCCATTGAGCACATAAATCAATATGGGACCGGACATTCGGAGGCAATATTAACTTCCAGCTACCATCGAAGCAGGAAATTCTTACAGGAAGTTGATGCGGCTTCAGTTTACATTAACGCTTCCACCCGTTTTACTGATGGTAACGTTTTTGGTTTAGGAGCAGAAATGGGGATAAGTACTCAAAAGCTTCATGCTCGGGGCCCTATGGGGCTAGAATCTTTAACTAGCACTAAGTTTATAATATACGGAGACGGCCAGATTAGAGAATAATTTCACGGAGGGGTGATTTTATTATGAAAAGGTTTAAAGAAGCTTTAAACGATTCTTCTACTATCATGCTGGTAGATACCACCTTGAGGGATGGCGAACAAACTGCCGGAGTGGTTTTTTCCAATCAAGAAAAAATCCGTATTGCCAAAATGTTGGACAACATAGGAGTACATCAGATAGAAGCAGGAATCCCGGTGATGGGGGGAGACGAAAAGGAATGTATTATCCGTATGGTAGAATTGGGGCTGGATGCCAGCATTATGGCTTGGAACCGGGCTAATATCAATGATGTAAAACAATCCCTGGAATGCGGAGTTGATTCGGTGGCAATATCCATTTCTTCATCGGACATTCATATCATAAATAAATTAAACTCCACTCGGGAAAAAGTACTGGAAAACATGAGCAAGGCAGTGGAATATGCTAAATCAGAAGGAATGTATGTTTCGGTTAACGCAGAAGATGCTTCTCGAACTGAAATGGATTTTTTGCTGGAATTTGCTAGAATAGCCAAGGAAGCTGGAGCTAATCGCCTGCGTTTTTGTGATACCGTAGGAGCCCTGGAGCCTTTCCATACTTATGACATAATTGCTCGCCTATCTCAAGAAACAGGAATGGATATTGAAATGCATACCCACAATGATTTTGGTATGGCTACCGCTAATGCTTTGGCTGGTGCCCGGGCTGGTGCCCGTTTTATGGGGGTAACAGTAAATGGATTGGGGGAAAGGGCTGGTAATGCTGCATTAGAAGAAGTTGCTATGGCTTTAAAGCATCTTTTTGGTAAAGATTTAAGAGTTAAAACTAAAGATTTTCGGGAATTATCAGATTATGTGGCCAGAGCCTCTGGTAGAACTGTGCCTCCTAGCAAGGCTATTGTTGGGACCAATACTTTTGCTCACGAATCAGGAATCCACGCTGATGGAGTAATCAAGCATCCCAACACTTATGAAGTCTATAAACCAGAAGAAGTAGGATTAGAAAGGCAATTTATCCTTGGAAAACACTCCGGTTCCAGGGCTGTAAATCTAAAATTTGAAGAATACGGCATAAACCTTAGCGATGAAGAAGCCAACGAAATCCTCTCTAGAATCCGGGAATCCACGGTAGATTTAAAACGCACCCTTTTTGATAAGGAAATAATGTACATTTACGAGGAATACTTAAGGGAAAGAGAAAAGAAAAAAGGATCTGTTAACTGATTTTAGCAAGGCTGGCAGCTGAAAGCTTGGGCGACTTTTTCTTGCCTGCTTGATATTTTTCCTATTTTTCAAGCAGGTTTTCTTTTTAGAAAACTCATAGTAAAATAAAGTGATACCTATTAATTAGATTATGTATTATAAACACAAAGGGGGAAAGATTTCTATGTTTTTGGACAACCTGCTTTCCATGTTTTTGGGTGTGACTGCTGTTACTAAGGAGAAAGTGGAGGATTTAACTGAGTTTTTGGTGGAAAAGGGAGATATGCAGAGAGAAGAGGCTAGGGAAGTGGCTTCCCGCATTCTGGAAAAGGGAAAAGAAGAAAGAGAAGAATATATTTCCAGGCTTCAGCACAAGTTTGAATCATACAAGGAGCGTTTGGTCACCAAGGGGGATCTGGAAAGGTTAGAAGCAAAGATTGATGAACTGCTGCAGTATTATCAAAACAGAGAAGATCAATAATTGAAGCTTTTCTAGGGGGCCAGGCAAGTTTGTTAACTTTTCTGCGGCACATAAGATATTTTAGACGCTACCGTCAGATCATAAATGTTATGATGCGCTACGGTTTTAGTGAAATTTTAGATCAGTTGAAGCTGAAAAGAAAGCCAGGTTGGTTTCGTTTTCAAAGACAAACCCATGCTGATCATATAGCGAATCGCCCAGTAAGGCTTCGCCTGGCTATGGAGGAATTAGGGCCAACTTTTGTTAAAATTGGACAACTGCTAAGTACCCGAGTGGATCTTCTTCCTAAAGAATACGTGGAGGAGTTTTCCCGCTTACAGGATAGCGTAAAACCTTTCTCCGGAGAGGAAGCCCGGCGCCAGGTAGAAGAAGAATTAAAGGTTAGTTTAGGAGAAAAGTTCTTGCAATTTGACGAAAATCCCCTGGCGGCAGCTTCTATATCTCAAGTGCATCGGGCGGTGTTGTATTCGGGAGAAGAAGTAGTGGTTAAAGTAAAAAGGCCTGATATTGAACCCCAGATCTTGCAAGATTTGCAGATTCTTAAATATGCCGCTAGTTTTGCTGACAGAAACACCCAATGGGGTGAAATATACCATTTCTATGAAATGGCAGAAGAGATTGAGCAGATCATTATTAATGAATTGGATTTTCGCATTGAAGCCAGGAATGCAGAAAGAATAAAAAATAATTTTAAAAACCACACCACCGTGTACATTCCTTATGTTTATGAGGACAGTTCTACCAGAGAAGTACTGACTTTAGAACAATGCCACGGTCGCAACCTGAATCTCTTTATGGAGGATGAAGAAGTTCCTTCCACCAAGAAAAAAGTAGTGGCAGAAAATATTATAGATGCTTATTTTATGATGATATTCGTTCACGGTTTTTTTCACGGTGATCCACATCCCGGAAATATCATCGTATTTTCTGATGATACTTTGGCTTTAGTAGACTTTGGTACGGCGGGCTTTATAGATGAGAGTTTTCAAGAAAAACTGCAGCTACTGCTGAGATATTTGACGGAACAAAAAGCGGAAGAGGTTACCGATATTGTGATAGAATTGGGAGTTGTGCCTGATCATGTAGAAAAACGGAATTTAGTTAGTGATGTTGCTCGTCTCCAGGAAAAATATTATCAGATGCCCTTAGAAAAGATTGAAATAAGGGAGGTATTTTCTGAATTTTTATGGATCATGGGCAAGCATAAGATACGGATGCCCCACGAATTTCTATTATTAACTAAAACCATTGCTACGGTAGAAGGTATTATTTCCCGCCTCGATCCAGATTTTAAAATCGTGGAAGGAATTAACCGATATAAGCATGTGTTACAAAAAAGTTTTTTCAAAAGAGGCAAAAGAAAAACCAAAGAACTGTTTTCGGTTTACGAATCCTTTGTGTGGCATTTTCCTCAGCACTTAAACCGTTTTACCCAAAAGGGTGCTTCCGGAGATTTAAAATTTAATCTGGAAATAATGCACATGGAAAGAATGCTTAAGCGAATAGGCAATATGATAAACCGCCTAGCTTTTAGTATAGTTCTGGCCAGTTTAATTGTAGGGCTTTCGTTTATAATAGGCAGGGAAGAATTTCTGTTTGTGAGGCAGTTTCCTTTAGCAGAAATTGCATTGTCAGTTGCTGGAGTTGCAGGCTTATGGTGGCTCCTTACCATATTACGTTCGGAGAGATAACTTATACGAACTAAAAAAATCAGTTGCCAAAATATCTTTTTCTAAACTTTAAACACGAAGCTTTTATCCCTGGACCATTGTTTTCTAGACCATATATTTAAGGCGATATTTAAACAAATTTCTACATTCTTTCCCCACGAAGATACTAACCTTATTATCAGTTTTTGTAACTGGTCAGTCTATCAATTCTCTATCAGGTCGCTAAGGCTTCCTTCCGGGTCAACTCGAAAGTAAGTACACTGCTCAGCTTTTACCCTTTCGCAGGTTACCTTAGGCAGTTGCCGGCACTCAACTGATTAAAAAGATGCAGTGGTAGTACCGGCTCCGGTTTAAGACGGCACTGAAACCAAGTGACTACCTACTACTGGACAAGGCTTCGCCGGCCACTTCTAGCATTTTTTGACAGTCACTCCGCCATTAGCAGCTTGACCATTTTCGCTTTTTAACGGCCTGAGTAGTAACCAGTTATTTATCACTGTGGAGGGTGTATTGGTGGTTCAAAAAGTAATTGCACTATTGGACATTGGAGGGAGCAAGACCCTGTTAGCTCTGTTGGACAGAGAGGGTAACTTGATAAATAAATTTACAGTACCCACTATGCTACCAGATACTGGTAGTGAACTCTTCAAGCGGATCAACCATCTGTTGGAGGAAACCTTAAATCAAGTCGGAGCCCAAATGCACTCTATGGCATTGGGAGTTCCCGGTCCAGTTGATTACCATCAGGGGAAATTAATGAATACCCCTAATTTGCCCTGGAAAGAGGAAGTATTTTTACAGGACTACTTAACCGATTTTTGGGATGTGCCTGTTTTGGTAGAAAACGATGCCAATGCTGCAATAATGGGTGAAGTAAAAGCAGGTGCGGCCAAAGGAATGAAAAATGCTATTTATATTACGGTAAGCACTGGTATAGGTGCTGGTTTCTTTTTAAACGGAAATCTCTTTAGGGGATCCCGGGGGTTTACCGCTGAGTTAGGACATACCAAATCCTTTGGTAATTGCCGATGTACTTGCGGTGGCAAAGGTTGCCTGGAAGCTGAAACTTCTGGGAATTCATTAGCTCGAAAAGGGCGGGAAGTGTTAAAACCTGTTCATGGAAAAGAGATTACTGCT
>CAZXDQ010000123.1:0-6141 GCA_964639405.1 uncultured Syntrophomonadaceae bacterium
CGGTACCCCTTCTTTCCAGGCTGAGCGGTGGAAAGTAGACCGAGGCGGGGAACAGTTAATTGGAGAGGAACTTAAGGATTTGAAGCGCAGGGGCTATCCCCTCAATAATTCTTTCACTTACTTACAGGAATTTTTCATAGAACAACAACCCTACCGCTGCCACTTTCCCAAGATATCTTTGTTGATATATCCTGACGGGGAAGTGATCAACTGTCTGGACCGCCATACTCCCTTGGGCAATGTCCGAAGACATTCCGTGGGGGAAATAATTAACACCCCTTATTACCAAGAGCTAAAAAGGCAGGCCCTCTATTGCAACCACTGCAACAATCCCAATATAGTGGACAGTTCTTTCATTTGGGAATTCCGCCGGGAGCCGATGTGGAATGCCTTGCGAACCCTGGGCAAGAGCTAATGCCATCGGAGAAGGCATGGGGGAGGGATGGACTTGGGATACCGCACACAGCTCCTACCTTTGATGGGGACTTTGATTAAAAAATAACAGGGAAAATTCCCCATGGAGGGAACTTTAACGATTAAGGAAAAAGATTAATGGATTGCCTCGTTAAACTACCTGGAAATGGTTGCATCCCCTGGAAACGGTTTACTTGAAAGAGACCGCTATTTTCGGGAAGAACTCAAAGAACTGGCCCGGCACCTTCGCCGCTTAGTGGAAGAGTATTCTACCGTTTACTGCTTGTTCAACAATGAAACTATGTTTCAAAACGCCCGGGAATTGCAAGATAGGTTGGCTGAATAAAAGAAAAGTCTATCGGTGGGAGGAGGCATTCCACAGGCGCATCACTTGCTCGGCGGAAGTTTCCAGGAGGGAAGAAGTTTTTGCCATGGCCTCTTCCAAGTCCATGGGCCGGTTGATAATGCTAAAACAGGCAGTTAGACCCTCTTGGTGGAGTTCTTCCAGGTGTTCGTCAGTTCCTCCCGCCAGGGCTATTACCGGCACTAAATGTTTTACAGCGCGGCGGGCTACTCCCACCGGGACTTTGCCGTGGATTGATTGGGCATCCAATTCACCTTCGCCGGTAAAAACCAGGTGGCTGTCCGCCAATTCTTCATCGATACCTGCTTGTTCCATCACCAATTCAACGCCGGAAGTTAGTTTCCCCCCTAAAAAAGCCATTAGTCCTGCCCCCAACCCTCCAGCAGCGCCGGCGCCGGGGACTTCTTCCACTTCTATTTCCAGGTCCCGGGCTAAGATCCGGGCGAAATGCCCCAGGTTGGCATCTAATTCCTGTACCAGGGCCGGATTGGCTCCTTTTTGGGGAGCGTACACCGGAGCTGCCCCTTGAGGGCCGGTTAGGGAATTGTCCACGTCGCAGGCTACCAGAATTTCTTGGTCCGGGATTCGCGGATCCAGGCCAGAAACGTCTATGGTGCTTAAGCGGGACAGCTCCCGCCCGCCGAATCCCAGTTCTTTTCCTTCCTCGTCCAGGAGATTTACTCCTAAAGCCTGGGCCATGCCGCAGCCCCCGTCGTTGGTAGCGCTGCCTCCTATCCCGATGATCAATTTCTGGCAGCCTTCCTCCAGGGCAGCTTTAATCAATTCCCCAGTGCCGTAAGTGGTAGTCAAAGCGGGATACCTTTTTTCCGGGGGAACTAAGGGGAGACCGGAAGCAGCAGCCATTTCTATTATCCCAGTGCTTCCATCTCCAGACTTTCCCCAGTAAGCAGTTACAGCTCCCCCTAAAGGGCCGGTCACTTTTTGTTTAAGGACCTTGCCCCCCGTAGATGCTGTCAGGGCATCTACTAATCCCTCGCCCCCGTCGGAAAGGGGCATTTTTACCGTATTAACGCAAGGTGCTGCTTTTAAAAGCCCTTTTTCGATACTATGAGCATTGTCGGAAGCTGATAAGCATCCTTTAAAGGAATCGGGGGCAATAAGCACTTTCATTTCAAAAAACCTCCTGCTCTTTTATGGTACCGCCTGCAATCAACTTAACACAAAGGATGGAATGGAGCAATGCTAGTAATTTAACTGGCAGTGATTAGGGGGGTAATTTTCCATAAATTATCTTTAGAGAAAACCCTCCAGATAAGAAAGAGGATAACGAGGAAGGAAAAGGACGATAGCGAGGTAATAAAAGTATAGTAAGGGGAGAAACCAGGAATATAGCAGGGGGATATTGGAGTTAAATGAGGAAGGCAAGCAGGAATCCCCGGGCAATATTTAGAAAAATTCTGAGAGTGCAAACAAAAATTCAGCAAATACCGGGGATAAAGGAGAGGAAAAAATGTTTTTACCTTTAGCTCAAGGCATTAGTGTAGAGGTAGTGCGAAAGGGAATGGAGTTGCAGGTTTCTCTCAACAATTTGACTACCCATAGGGATGATTGGCTTAACTTGCAAGTGGAATTGCCCGGTCTCACCCTTACGGGAGCTTACCTGGAAGCGGCTAGGCGCAACGGGGGGGATCCTTTTTCCACGGAGCTCCCCGAAATCGAGGGGCTGGAGGTAGGGTTGGCTGCTTTACCACGGCTGAAATCCCTTGCTCTGTCAGTAATACCTGAGGAAGAGCAGGGTTACTATCGGCGCTTGATCATGGAAGGCTTCATCGCCGTGCTGCAATCCGAATGTTTTTTTATCGAGGAACGGGGTTTTGAAAGCCTGGCCCAATACGATAGTTTTTGGATGGATTTTTACCGGGATCAATGCCGCTACTACAGCAATCTGGATCGGGTGCAAAAAGACTTTTCTGAGCATTTAGAGGACCACCGGAGAAAGCATTTCTTGTTTAGCCGCCAGAAGCACGCCCACCTGGAAGAAAAGGCTGGAGGAACCTGGAGGGCGGTGTCTTCTGTGCGAGATTCTTTCCACGAGATGCATTTGGCCTGTGAAGTGCAGCCGGATAGCTTGGAGGTAGTGGAAGCCTGGGGAAAAGTTAACCGGGCTCCAGACCTGGTGTGCTGGGAAACAGAGGGGCTAATCCCGGATTTAAAAGGGATAACCCTTACTGACGAAGATCGTAAGAAAGCTAGAAAGATAGTAGGGGGCCCGGAAGGCTGCTCCCATTTCGGTGACCTGGTAGTAGACCTCATCTTTCTGCTTAAGGAACACCGGGAACATTTCACCCCTAGAAGGAACTATTAAGAGGTATTATAGATAGAAGTATCATAGATAGAATGCGGAGGGAGCAACCTGAGAAGTTTAATGAAATCCTGGAAAGCTTTGTGCTGGAATAGCCTGGAACAAGCTGGTTAACCTGATAAAGATTTCGGTTTAAAGGAATTCGGTGAGCAACAATCGGAAACTTAGTATTAAATAGGGGACTGCCCTTGCAGGCAGCCCCTTTCAATAAAGCGTGGATATGAGGAAAAAGAATGTTATGACGAATATTTCGGTTTATACCACGCCTTCCGGCAGATGCTCGGGTGGCTTGGTAATTAGGGATACTACTACATAGAGTACTAGCGAAATAATAGCGCCTACGATGATTGGTGGGAATTCAGCCAGGACCGCTACTCCGCTCAGGTCTATTACTCCGGCGTCTGCCAGTACTCCAATGGCAGAACCTCCTATAATGCCTACTATAGCCCCTGCTGCGGTTCCTCTCCTCCAGTAAAGCCCCAGTATTACCGGGATGAATACACCGGCTGCATACAAGGTGTAAGAGTAGAGCAGCAGATCGATAATGGCTTCGAAGGTTAAGGCCATTAACAGGGCGAACAGACCGATAATCAGGGTGCATACCCGGGAAATAATTAACAGTTTCCGGGAATCATTCTCTGCCTCGGGGTTGATCATTTTTACATAGATGTCGTTGGTGATATGAGAAGTCCCTGCTATCAATAGGGAGTCGGCGGTGGACATGATAGCGCCGATAATGGCTGCCACGATGATGGCTCCCAATCCTAAAGGCAGCACTTCGGTTACCAGGTGAGGTACCGCTTCAGCTGCGGCTATTTGATCTCCAAAGAGCCCCCTGGAAGCCATCCCTGCCAGGGTAGGGAATATAGCGAATATGATCAGTAAGATACCTGCCAAGATAGCCGCGTTAAAGGAAGTTTTCTCGTCTTTAGCGGCAAAGAGGCGCTGGTAGAAGTCCTGCCCGATGAGGGTGTAGAGGATAGTAGGCACGGTAGCTCCCAGCACCAATCCTATCCCTGCACCCATAGGATCGAAGAAGGCGTCGGTTTCTACCGCTAGTTCCAAGCCGGCAATACCTTCCCTTACTCCTTCAAATCCGCCGGCTTCCTGGATGCCCAGGATTCCTGCGATGGGCACGCCCACGAAAATAATCAGGAGCTGGATGGCGTCGGTCATGGTAACGCCCCACAATCCGGAGGCTACCGTGTAGATAATAAAGAGCAAGGTGGCTATAACCGCAGCGTAAGTAGGATCAATGCCTATGATTGCTAGAGCGCCTTGAGACGCCCACACCTGGGCTCCAATAATTCCTATGATAGCGACTAGAGAGAGAAGGGCTCCCAGTAACCGGACCACCTTACTCTGATAACGAAGTTCCAGGTAATCAGGCACGGTGAACATGGACAACCTGCGCATTTTCTTGGCAGATACCAGTCCCAGGATAATCAAGGAAACTGCCACGCCTATAGCGTAAGAAATCCCGGTCATTCCGTAATCGAAGCCCCATTCACCGGTGCCCATGACGAAGCCTCCGCCGAAATGGGTGGCGCAAAGGGCAGCGGTAGCCAGCACCAGTCCCAAGCGGCGCCCTGCCAGCAGGAAGTCAGTGTTGTCCTTAATAAATCTGGCGGCGTACATGCCTATCCCGAAGATGATGAGGAAATAAACTACGATAATTACCAATTGGGTGGTTTCCACGGTCCATCAACCTCCTTTGTAAACTTTTTTAGTTTAACACTGCTTTTAGGGGTCTTCACCTCCTTTTCTACGGATTCCGACTTCCGACTGCTCAATAAAATTTTCTGGATGATTTGATGCTGGGTGTTGGATTGCAGGTCATGGTTCCTTTTTAGCTGGTCATTGCTTGCTGGCTGAGACAGGAAAACATTGGGAAATGGAAGTTACAAGGGGAGATCACTATTCTTGCTGGCCGAAATTACCATTCCTGCCGGCCCTTGATAAATAATTTTACATAATTTCCAGAAGTAATCTTCAACAGAAAAGCCGGGGAATCCTTCTTAGACAGCATTATCGTAATAGTCCCACTAGTCCGATAATTATAAAAATAGCTGAGGAAATCAGTTTTACCGTGCGAGGAGAAAATAACCGGGCCAGGTAGCTTCCCCCAATAATACCCAGGGCATCGGCGGCTACCATCCCTGCCATTACCCCCAAAAGGGTGCGCAGTGGAGCATCGTATTTAACTACGTATGCCACGGTAGCCAGCTGGGTTTTGTCGCCCATTTCTGCCAGGAAAAACATAGGCACGATGGTAAGCAGGGGTTTCCACGATTTTATAGGGGGAGAAGTCTCAGCAGCCTCGGAGGTCAGCTTCTTTTCCTTTTTCTCCCACAAGTTCCACAGCCCGAAGAGGATAAAAAGCAGGGAGGCAATAATCTGGATGGCAGGTATGTCCAGGGTGGTTTTCAGGTAGAGCCCCGCCAGGATGGCCAGGCCATTGTTAAGAAAAGTGGCCCCAGCTACTCCTATCAATACCGTGCTTATGGGATAGCGGGTAGCCAGGCTCATGGCCATTAGCTGGGACTTATCTCCCATTTCGGAAAAAAACACCATCAAGAAGGCGCCGAGAAGGATCAATGGCCTATCCCCGTTTCTGTGTCATTATGAATAATCATGGTAAGCCAACACCGGCTCCAGATCTCCCCAAATTATCAGAAAAAACTCCTTCCACTTAGCAATCATGCGGGGTAATTCCCATTAATTTTATTATATTTTTACCCGAAGGGTCAATTTATTCCTTTGGCAAGGGCGGTCATTCGTGTTATTATTTTTTTAGTTTGATATTGTTGTTTTTCTATATTTTCTATAGAGGTGTATCTTTTCTCGGTAAAGGTTATAACGTTGGGAACAGGAGGTATTCTGCTATGGGTAAGATAAATATTGCTTTGGCTGGAGTGGGCAATTGTGCCAGCGCCCTGCTCCAGGGAATAGAAAAATATCGGAACCACCCTAAGGATTTAAACGGCTTGATGAACTCCCAGGTAGGGGGTTATAAGCCCGGAGATCTTCAGGGGGTGGC
>CAZXDQ010000124.1:0-6031 GCA_964639405.1 uncultured Syntrophomonadaceae bacterium
TATCTTTACCGACAGGGGTACCTGAATGGAAAATATTCTATAAGAGAAGTAGTTCAAGAAATTCTTCAGTTAATTGATGAGCATGGCTTGGATGTTTTTTCTCCATTTCGGGAACAGCATCCTGGAGAGTTGGCTTTCCCCCGAAGCCACGAAATAGCTGCTGCTATCAATCGTTTGCCCGCTTTACAGGTTCGTCAATAGAATGGCTTGTGGTTTGGGCAATGATGTTTTAAAATTAGGAACAAGCTTTCATTAGACCAAAGACAACTTAAAATAATGTAATTATCGGTTGCTAATTTGTAAATGGGAGGAAAAAGCTTGGTAAATATTTCTCTTGATGATGTGCAAGCAGATTCCAGGGTAAACACCCTTATTGAAAAATCCAATCATTATTTAGGGGTTATAGGTTATACTGAACACGGATTCAGGCATTCTCGCTTAGTGGCCGAGAAGGCTAGCAATATTCTTCTCAGTTTAGGATATGCTGCTCGGGAAGCAAAATTGGCGGCGATAGCAGGCTACCTTCACGATATAGGTAATGTGGTAGGCAGAAAAGGGCACTGCCAGGCGGGAGCCCTTTTGGCTTTGGATTTGCTTCGGGATCATGGCATGGCCCTGGAAGAAGTTGCGGAAGTAGTGGCTGCTATCGGGAATCATGATGAGGATGAAGGGCAGGTAGTTAACCGGGTTTCTGCTGCCTTGATCTTGGCAGATAAATCGGACGTTCATCGCAGCAGAGTACGGAATCCTGACTTTTCTACTTTTGATATTCATGACCGAGTTAACTATGCAGTGGAAGATTCCTCTCTGCAGGTAAATGAAGGAAGGAATATTACCCTGAATTTAAAAATTGATACTGATATAAGCCATGTGGTAGAATATTTTGAAATTTTTCTTTCACGGATGATTATGTGTAAAAGGTCGGCCAACTATTTGGAGGCCCGATTTTCTCTAATGATTAACGGGGCCCAACTCTTATAAGGCAAAAGGAGTAACTGTTTATGGATAGGATAAAATGGGGTAAAGCCGGCATATTTATGGTGGTATGCCTGGCAATGTTGGGGATTGCCTTTTTTATTTTCCAGGAAGCCCTCCATCCCGAAGATGGTATTAATCGTGGACTGGATATTAGCGGAGGAGTGTATATCCTGCTGGAGGCGGTAGAAGACCCAGAAACAGAAGAAGAAGTGGATCGAGAGACAGTGGAAAGGGCCATGAGTGTTATCCGCCAGCGGGTTGATGAATTGGGAGTGGCGGAACCCCTTATCCAGCTTCAGGGAGAACGAAGAATAAGGATAGAGTTGCCCGGTTACCAGGATGAAAGAGAAGCTCGAGAAGTAATTGGCCGGACTGCTCAATTAGAGTTCAGGGATCCGGATGGGGAGATTATCTTAACCGGTGAACACATGGAAGATGCCCGGGCAGAAAGGATGTCTCCTTATCAAACTGGATTAGAAGAGCCGGCGGTAACCCTGGAACTAGATTCCGAAGGCCAGGAAAAATTTGCTGAGGCTACCAGTCGACTGACTGGAGAGTACATTGCTATCTATTTGGATGAGGAGGAGCTTTCCAGCCCCTTGGTCCAGGAAACTATAGCCCATGGCAGTGCTTATATATCCGGAATTGAAAGCATGGATGAGGCTTCCCACTTAGCGATGATGTTAAGAGCCGGTTCTCTACCGGTAACTTTAGAGGAGCAGGAACTGATGGTAACCGGCCCTCAGCTGGGAGAAGACATGGAGAGTGTAGGAGTTTGGGCTGCAGGGGCAGGACTTTTTGCAGTGCTTCTCTTTCTGGTTTTTTACTATCGGTCAGTGGGAGGCCTGGCTGGAATTATAATGGTGTTTTATCTCAGCTTGGTGTTAGGCGCCCTGAATTATTTAGGTGCCAGCTTAACCTTGCCGGGGATTGCGGGAATAATTTTATCTATTGGCATGGCGGTAGATGCTAATATTATTATCTTTGAAAGAATTAAGGAAGAACTTCGCAGCGGCAGGAGATTACGTGTTTCCATTGAGGCGGGTTTTGAACGAGCATTCAAGACCATCTTGGATGCCAATATTACTACCATAATTGCGGCCATCATCTTGTTTGCCATGGCTGATGGACCTGTCCGGGGTTTTGCTGTTACCCTAATTATTGGTTTGGTTCTTAGTGTGTTGTCTGCTTTAGTAATAGCCCGCTTTTTGCTGAGATTGGGCTATCAAAGTAAGCTCTTGCGCGCTCCTTCCCAAGTGGGGGTGACGGATTGATGTTTTTTGTTCAAAATCGCCGTAAAGCTTTTATGATTTCTGGGACTTTGTTAGTCATTTTCTTGGTCTCCTTAGCCCTGATCGGATTGAATTTGGGCGAGCATTTTGCCGGGGGCACAGAGATATTATTTACTCCAGGGGAAGATTTTTCCGAAGCAGAAGTGAGGGAAGTTTTACAGGAATTTGACCTGGACGGTGCTACTCTGCAGCGAGTAAGGGGAGCTGGAGAAGTAGAGGAGGCTGATTCAATACTGATTAAAACGGGTTTTTTGTCTCAGGAAAGGCTGGATGGGGTCACGAGCGCCTTAGAAGATCGCTGGCCTGACATGGATCCTGAACGTAGGCGCATAGAAAGCACTGGTCCGGCTATTGGGGGAGAACAGCTGGCCAGTTCTTTGTGGGCCCTGGCTCTAGCTTTAGCTGCTATGGTTGGATATATTACTTTCCGCTTCCAATTCACCTATGCAGTTTCTACTATTGCTGCTTTACTTCACGATGCGCTAATAGTGTTGGGAGTTTTTTCCCTTTTCCAGCTGGAAATCAACCTTCCTTTTGTGGCTGCGTTATTGACAGTTATAGGTTACTCCATCAACGATTCTATCGTCATCATAGATCGCATCCGCGAAAATATTAAGGGCAAACGTAAAAAAGAGTACCCGCAAGTGGTTAATTATAGCATTCTACAGAATCTGACTCGTTCTTTAAACACTTCTTTCACTACCCTGATGGTATTATTGGCTCTGTTAGTAGGTTTTGTGTTTTTCATTGGTAATCTGGATTTGATCTATTTTGTGCTGGCGCTAATCATCGGTATAATTACTGGCACTTATTCTTCCCTTTTTATTGCCAGCCCATTGTGGCTTACTTTGAAACAAAGGGAGTTTAGAAAACAGTCCTCCCATCCGGGTTAAGTTAACTGAGAGGATGGTGCCAGGCAGAGATGCCAAAAAAGATCTTTGGATCATGATGAACTACTAATTGCAGCCAAGGGGAGAAGTAACTATGCAGAAGAAAAGTAAAGCTTGGAAGTATCCTTCCCCCCAACCGGAAAAGGAAAATGAATTGATTAGGGAACTGGGAATTCCCAAGCTTATGGCTAAAGTATTGATCAACCGGGGTATTACTTCCATTACCGAAGCTAAACAATTTTTATATCCTTCTTACGAACACCTGCATGCTCCCTGGCAGCTTAAGGGGGTTTCCGCAGGTGTACAGCGGATTATTAAAGCCCTGGACCAAGGGGAGAAAATTGCAGTTTATGGAGATTATGATGTGGACGGAGTAGTTTCTGCAGTGCTTTTAGTTCAGGTCCTCCAGCATTTGGGAGGAACAGCAGAATACTTCCTCCCCAACCGTTTCAAAGAAGGTTACGGTTTACAAAAAGAAGCTGTCTTAGAACTTAAAGATAGAGGCGTTTCTCTGCTAATAACTACTGATTGTGGAACTAATTCTCAGGATGAAATTAATTATGCCCACTCTTTGGGGATGGAAGTAGTAGTTACCGATCATCACCGCCCCCTAGTTTCATTAGAAAAAGCAGAAGCAGTTATAAATCCTCACCAGGAAGATTGCCCTTATCCTTACCCTTCCCTTTCTGGTGTGGGAGTAGCTTTTAAGCTTGTTCAGGCTTTGATAGAGAGAACCAAAGATCAGCTGGATCCTTATCAATACCTGGATCTGGTAGCTTTGGGTACGGTAGCCGACCTGGTGCCTCTCTTAGATGAAAACCGGGTAATGACCCGCTTAGGGTTAAATGTTATTAACAGTGCCCCCCGTCAAGGTATAAAAGCTTTAGTAAAGGCTTCTGGTTTAGAAGGTAAGCCTTTAGGGGCTTATGAATTGGCTTTTATGCTGGCTCCTGCCTTGAATGCTGCTGGAAGATTGGATAGTGCTGATCCTGCAGCTGAACTTTTTCTTACCCCGCAGGAAGAAAGGGCCTATGAAATAGCCAAATTTTTGCGGGAAGAAAATCAGAGTCGGCGGCAGACGGAACAGAGAATCCTTTCGGAGGCACAAAAAATGATAGAAGATGACCCCCATCAAGTGGGAGAACGGGTAATAGTTCTTAGTAGCCCGGAATGGCACCAGGGTGTTATTGGAATAGTGGCTTCCAGGTTGTTGGACATATATTACCGTCCTGTAGCTTTGGTGGCTCTGGAAGGGGATCAGGGAAAAGGTTCAGCTCGCAGCATAGCCGGCTTCAACATTACTGCCGCTTTGGAGGACTGCTCTTTATACTTGGATCGTTATGGAGGGCATGAGCTAGCAGCGGGATTTTCTTTGCCGGAAGAACACGTACCTGCTTTGCGTAGGGAGTTAAACCGGTTGGGCGAGGAATGGCTGCAGGAAGAAGATTTTGCTCCTCCTCTCTACTTGGAGGGAGAATTGTCCGAGGAGGAAATCAGCAAGGAGAATGCTGGTAAATTGGAGAGATTAGCCCCCCATGGGATAGGGAATCCCTACCCCAAATTTTTCCTTAGGGGATGCACTCTGGAGGACTGGAAATTAGTAGGCAAAGACAGCAGCCACATAAAATTTAATCTGTCTTCCCATGGAGAAAAGTTTCATCCGATTCTTTTTTCTGGTAAACAGCACCTTCCAAGATTGCTACCAGGTAGAAAATTGGATATAGCTTTAACGATTAAAAATGGGTTCTGGAAAGAACGTCCGGTTTTAAACCTGGAGATAAAAGATCTCTCTTTCTCAGATGGAGAAGTTCAAGGCGACCTGGAAGTTATTGACCACCGTGAATCGGAGAACAGGCTTTGGTACTTGCGAAAGGTTTTGCCCAAAACGGAAAATCCGATTGTTTATGGGGGTCCCCTAGCCAGGAAGAAATATTTGCAGGAGAAGGTGGTAGGGGAGTCTCTCCAAGATACAGTAGTTTCTTCTAAGGATTTAGAGGATTGGGAACCTGGAAAAGCAAAGACCGGAGATGTTTTTTTGTTCCACTTGCCCCTTCAGGCGGAAATCCTGGAAAAATTAATAAGGAATGTAGAACACCCCTCTACTAAGAGGCTACACTTGTTGTATAATATAGATGACCGGGAAATAAACCAAAAAATTTTGGAAGTAGCTTTTCCTACCGCTTCCTTTATTGAAGAATTGTATTCTTACATAACCGAGTGGATCAGTGAAACGGGGGGAGAATTAAGGCAGGAACAACTAGAGGCTTTTCAGGAGCAGCGGGGATTAAATGGTAATCGTGCCTGGATAGAAAAAGCCTTGAAGGCCCTGGAAGAAGCAGGATTGATAGCGCCAGGAGATGAAGGTTGGATGCTATTCACTGGCAGGGAGGAAAAAGTGAAGGATCAAATAGAAAAAACAACCTTTTACAGAAAATATTTTAAGTTGCGGGAAGACAGCTTAAACTTCCAAGATTTTCTGCTCACTGCCTCTAAGAAGGAGATACTTGACTTTATACTTAAATCTTTGAGTTAGCAAATTCCAATTCCACAGGGCTTTAGGCGCCTTTCGAAAACATGAGGTGGGAACCATGGAAGTAAAAGAAGAACAGTTGAAACAATTAAAAAACAAAGTTAAGGAGTATACTCCCCACGAAGAAGAATGGGGTATAGTGGAAAAGGCTTACCGCTTTGCTTTGGATGCCCATGCAGGACAACTTAGAGAGTCGGGGGACTCCTATGTTACCCACCCTCTGGGCGTGGCTCAGATTTTGGCGGACCTGGAACTAGATCTGACTACTATTATTGCTGGCCTTCTTCACGACGTGGTAGAAGACACCTCAGTAACAATTAATGAAGTAAGGGGAGAATTCG
>CAZXDQ010000125.1:0-2506 GCA_964639405.1 uncultured Syntrophomonadaceae bacterium
AGGCTTAATGGTGATAATAAAGACGGAAAACCTGACCAAAAAATTTGGCAATTTTAAAGCCCTGGACGGCGTTAATCTGGAAGTTGATCAGGGGGAGATCTACGGCTTTATTGGCCCTAACGGTGCCGGTAAAACCACTACTATCCGTATACTGCTGGGCTTACTGAAAGCTACCAGAGGAAAGGCAGCATTATTTGGCAAAGATGCCTGGAAAGAGGCAGTCAATATCCACCGGCGGGTGGCTTATGTTCCGGGAGAAATAAACCTGTGGCCGGAACTCACTGGAGGAGAAGTTATTGACTTGTTCTTGAGGTTACGAGGCGCTCCCATCCGAAGAAACCGCCGCCAAGAACTTTTAGAAAGGTTTGATTTGGATCCCACCAAAAAGTGCGGCACATACTCCCAGGGGAACCGGCAAAAAGTGGCGCTGGTAGCAGCTTTGGCGGCAGACGCCGATCTCTACCTCCTGGATGAACCTACTTTAGGCCTGGACCCCCTAATGGAGAAGGTTTTTCAAGAATGTGTATGGGAGGCTAAAGCTGCCGGAAAAACTGTATTTCTATCCAGCCACATCCTCTCCGAAGTAGAAAAACTGTGCGATAAGGTGAGCATCATCCGCCAGGGAAGAATTATAGAAGCGGGCACTTTGCAAGAGCTGCGTCATTTAACCCGGATAAGCGTGCTGGTGAAGACCGGGCGCCCGGTAGTTTCCTTAAAAGACACGAAGGGAGTGCACAATTTCCTGGAGCTAGAAGATCAACTTTATTCCTTCCAGGTAGATGCGGATGAACTGGCGGCAGTCGTTAAATACCTGAGCCAATTTGAAGTTTTGAAGTTGGAAAGCAGTCCTCCCACCCTTGAAGAACTATTTTTGCGATATTACGAAGCGGTGGGGGGAGAAGCTTAAAATGTGGAAAAGGCTCAATTACCACACCGGCATGTATTTTCTGTTGATGCTGCGCCGAGATCGACTCCGGGTTACCCTGGGCCTCTTGGCGGTAGTGCTCCTTACTTTAGTGGTAGCGGAAGCCTATACTGAACTGGCTGCCACTGAGCAGGAACGGCAGGTTATGGCCACCACCATGGATAACCCGGCAATAACCGCCATGTTTGGCCCAGGGCACGGGTTGGATAATTATACTATTGGAGCTATGATGGGGCATCAAATGCTGCTTTTTACTGCAGTGATAGTAGCCGTAATGAGTATACTTTTGATGTCTCGCAATACCAGGGGAGAAGAAGAAAGAGGCAGGGTGGAAATGATAAGGGCCCTCTCGGTGGGCCGTTTGTCAAACTTGAATGCAGCCACTGGAATTATTGTAGGTGCTAATATACTGCTGGTAATAATTTTGGGCCTAACCCTGCCCTGGTTAGGAATTGACAGCATAGACGGGGAAGGCTCTTGGCTTTACGGTTCCCTTTTGGGGGCTACCGGCGTATTTTTTGCTTCTGTTACTGCTCTTTTTGCGCAGCTGGCGGAGAGTTCCAGGGGTGCCGCCGGATTCTCTTTTGCTTTTCTGGGATTGGCCTACTTAATACGTGCTCTAGGCGATGTTAGCAGTGAAACCCTGTCCTGGTTTTCTCCTCTGGGATGGATATCCCGTTCCCAGGTATATGTAGGCAATTATTGGTGGCCAGTGGTTGCGGTACTGGGCGCAGCTCTGGCGTTATGGCTTTTGGCTTTATACCTGAACTCCTTCCGTGACTTAGGCTCAGGTTTTGTTCCCGCCAGAACTGGCAGAAAAAACGCTTCGTTATTTTTGCGGGGACCTTTAGGGCTGGCCTTAAAACTGCAGGGAAACGGAGTAATAGTTTGGGCAATAGGAGTTTTGGTTTTAGGGGCCTCTTACGGTTCAGTGATGGGGGAACTGGAAACTTACCTGGAAACCATGGAGCTCATGCAGGAAATGCTTCCTTCGGTAGAGGGAGTGGATTTGACCGAGCAGTTTTTGCCCATGCTGATGTCGGTTATTTCTATAGTCTGCGGCATTCCCGTCCTGTTGGTAATCACCAGGCTAAGGGGAGAGGAACTTAAACACCGCACGGAACCAATAATGGCCAGGGCAGTATCCCGGAGCCATATCCTGGTCAGCTATATAATACTTTCTCTGGGGCTAAGTTTTATCCTGCAGCTGTTAGCTTTAACTGGTTTATGGTTAGCCGGAGATGCGGTAATGGAGGTGCCTGTTTCCCTGGAGACTGTTTTTAATTCCGGCATGGTATATCTTCCTGCCCTGTGGGTTATGGTAGGAGTGGCGGTACTCTTGTTGGGGCTGTTCCCCCAGGGAATGGGATTAGTTTGGTTGTACCTGGGTTTGTCCTTTTTGGTGGTTTACCTGGGGGAGTTGCTGCAGCTCCCTGGCTGGGTGTCCAGTTTGACTCCTTTCGGGTATGTACCTCAACTGCCGGTAGAAGACATGGATTATTGGGCCTTCTTTATTTTGATTGTTACTGCCTTTTGCTTGATGGTAGTTGGTCTAGGGGGGTACAGAAAGCGGGACCTTCA
>CAZXDQ010000125.1:2606-6030 GCA_964639405.1 uncultured Syntrophomonadaceae bacterium
TCATTAGCTTTAGGGGGGCTAAAAGGCCACCAGCTTTTTTCTTGGAGAAGGGTAAGCCATGCGGGGACGAAAAGCGGTAAAACCAGTATAGAATAAATAAACAAACCAGTAATGATCATAGCACTTATCTGGAGCAGGGTGAGCACTCCGGAGGGGATCATGGACGCAAAGGTTCCCGCCAGGATGAAGGCTGCCGATAACACGGTGCTTCCAATGCGTTTCATAGCCAAATAAGTGGTGTTCTGGATTTTAGTGGCTTCTGTCTTGGAAAGCTCGGGGTCGCTTTCGCTGTGGGCGTAGGCTTCACTCATTCTACCCAACAGGAAAATAGAATAATCCACTCCCAGGGCCATCAACAGTCCGAATCCGAAAAAGGGAACTGCCCACATGATTCCTTCGTACCCTAACAGATCCACGAAAATGAATTCGGTAGTAAAGGCGGCTCCAAAGTAAGTAGCTACCAGGGAAATAAGTACCACTACCGGCAAGGCCAGAGAACGGAATTGGAATACCAGGGCCAAAAAGATACCGGTAAGCATGACGCTGGCTGTACGATAGAAGTCGTTAGTGGATACTTCCCTCAAGTCCCGGTTTTCGCTCATAATTCCGCCTATAGCCATTTCTGAATCCTCAAAGGGGGTATCGTAAAGAGAAAATTCCGTAATATATTCGATTTCTTCGAGGAGATCCATGGCTTCGTGGCTGTAAGGATTTACCTCCATCACTACTTCCAGGAAAGCTACCTGGCTTTTCCCGGGGGTGGTGTAGGTATCCCAGGATTCCTGAAAATCTTCATCCTCCATAGCTTCCTGGGGTACAAAAAAACCTTCCAGGGGGTTTTTAGGTTGATAAGCTATTTCATCCAGGTGTTCTTGGATGGCTTCCAAACCCTCTTCTAATTCCTGAATCCCTTCCCGGGCTTCTCTTAGTCCTTCCTGAAGTTCTTCCACCGCCTGCCGGAGTTCATTCAGCATTTCCCGAAATCTTTCTTGCCCCGCTCTTATTTCATCTAAGGCCAGGTGAAGCTGTTCTAGTGCTTCCACTGCTTCCCGCAGTCTTTCGGCTTGTTCTTCTATTTCAGCTGCCAGATGTGCCAATTCGGCTTGAATTTCTTCCAACACTGCTTCCATATCCACTTCTTCCCATTCAGCAAGGAGTTCATCCAGGGCTTCTTCCAAATCTTCCAACTCTTCGGGGGCTTCTATCTCTTCCAGGGTATCCTGAACATCTTCAGCCAAAGCCTCCATGTCCTCTATAAGGGGCACTAATTCCTGCAGCAAATCTTCCACCTCTTCGTGTAGTTGCTTCACAATTTCTTCCTGGAGGGCATCAAAGGCATTTTCTACAGCTTCCTCCATTGCTTCTTCCAGTTGTTCACTCCCTCCTTCCATAACTTCCTCCAGGGCTTCTTCCAGAGATTCAACATCTTCATATTCACCTTCAGCAGCCTTTTCTAGAATTTCGATGATTTGTTCTACTTCACCCATAAACTCCTGCAAAACTTCCTCTATATCTTCTAAGATTAATTGAGCTTCTTCCTGGTGTTCTTCTAATTCTTCTACAATGTTTTGGTATTCTTCCAAAAGGTCTTCGGCAGCGGCATGGACTTCTTCTAAAGCATTAATTAATTCTTCTACTTCCCTTTCGGCTTCTTCAATTCTTTGGTAGTAATCCTCAATGTATTCTAAAGTTTCCCATACTTCCCTTTCGGCGGCGGCAAATTGTCCGCGTAATTCTTCTATCCCTCCCATTATTTCGGTGGTACCTTCTATCAGGGCTTCCAATCCTTCCTCGGCTTCATCCAGCTCTTCTTCTCGCTTGTTGATTTCCTCTTGGGCTTCTTTTAACCCTTCATCCAATTCTTCTAACCCTTCTAGCAGTTCGTCTATTCCTTCGGAAAGTTCTTGGGCCTGGTAGGGGATAGTAAGTTCTTCTTCCGGGTCTCCTGCCGGACGGCTTACGCTTCGGACATTATCTACGTGGGGGAGCCTGGCAATGTTATTAGCAATATTTTCTAAATAAGGGGCGTGCTCTGCTTTTTCCCAGCTATCTCCTTCTGCCTTAAGGACTAGATTGGCAAAGAACATCTCCCCTTTTCCGAAGGCTTCTTCGATGTACTGGTACGCTTTAACGGAATCAAAGTCGTCTTGAATTTCTTCGATGGAATCGAAGGAGCGGGAGTAATCATACGCCAACCACGCCGGGACTATAATTACCGCCACTAATAATATGGCAGTTTTAGCCCGGAAAATGGAGAATCTACCCAAGATCCCCCAAAGGCGGTTATCAGTAGTTTCTTTGCTCAGTTGGGCCGGCCAAAAAATGCGTTTTCCCAGCAGGGCGAAAGCAGCTGGCAATACAGCCCACAGGGCGGCTACCAGGATAACCATACTTACAGCCACCCCTACTGCGGACTGATAAAGTTCAAATTCTGCTAACCCAATGGCGGCAAATCCAATGAAGCCGGTCAATGCGCTGTAGAGGACGGTGTTCCTGGAGGCTTCCATGGTCACCAGCATAGCCTGGTAAGAATTTGGATGGTTAAGAAGCTCTTCTTGAAAACGTTTCATGAAAAGTATGCAGTAGTCGGTGCCTACTCCGAATACTACTGCCAAAATAAAGATTTGGGTAAAATTAGAAACGGGAAAACTGATGGTGTCAATAAGATAGGAAACGATAGAGATGGAAAGAAGATAAACGCTGCCCAGAATGAGCAAGGGCACAAAGGGAGACACTAAAGAGCGAAAAACCACAGCCAGCACAGTAAAAACCAGGATCACGGTGATATAGGTGGAGGTCATTAAACCCTCTTCGGTGCTTACAATTACATCTTCAGCGATAACACACGCCCCGGTTTGATAATGGTCGAGGCCTTCTACTGCGGTTTTTTCCTGGATCTTTTCTCGATAAAATTCGTAATCGGCTTCATCTATGTCTAATTCCAGAATCGCTAGAAGAACTTCTTTATCTTCGCTAAAAAGTTGTTCTTCCTGGACTTCTCCGTCAAAGGGAGTAGTAGCATCCTGAAGTGGCAGATCTCCGGGGTTTTCCTGCAGATAGGCTAATTGTTCATTAATGTCTTCTTGTTGATTCTTGGAGAGCCCGCCGTCTTCCTGATAAACAATTATTATTTCCTCGCCGGTAAAACCATCATCGGCTTCCACGAGGGGGTCTACCAAGGTGGAAGGGTAACCTTTTGGGGGTTCCTCCTGACCCTCCTCCCGTACGAAACGATCAATGTCTGGAGCGGTAAAGTAGATGATGGCTACTAAAACCAACCAGAAAAGGGGTAACCAGTAGATGAAGGTTTTACGGGTAAAATGTTTCTTCATAAAAGAACTCCCAAGCGGTGGTAGGGGATGAAATATTTGTTACTAATCAGGCCGTTAAAAAACAAAGATGATCAGGTTGCTAATGGCGGAGT
>CAZXDQ010000126.1:0-5989 GCA_964639405.1 uncultured Syntrophomonadaceae bacterium
AGCAAAAATCAAATACCTGGAAAGCCAAAAAGGCGACCCCCGGGATACTTACGCCGACACTACCCTGGCCCAAAAATACCTTTCTTACAGTCCGGCTACCATGCTGGAAGACGGCCTATCCAGGCAGGCTGACTATATGGAAAAGCTGTTTAATATGGGATTATAAAAAATGGAGCATCATAGTATTGGAATTATTTTCTTTATTATTTCCGCTTACTTATCCAGGCCACCTCTGGCGCGTGAGTGGACAAATATCCAAGACAAGGAGCTTGTAATTAACGCTCTTAAGCCTTGCTTAAAGCTGCTGGTAAAAAAGGAGAATTTTATCTGACGTGGAATCTAGCATTAACTTACATTTTCTTAGAAGCATATCTTTTTCTTTTGAAATGAAATTACAATCAGAAAAATCAAATCCATTTTTTGTTACATTTTTTGCATTAAGAAATAAACAAAACCCCTTATTAGTAAACTCATATTGCTTTGGATAGTTTTTTCCCTAAAAGAAATTATTCGAACAAGGAGTGAAATGTCGTGGAAGTTAATGAAACACTGGTAAAAAGGCTGGAAAAAATGCCGTACTGGGAGCTGCTTGGAATTAAGGTAGAATCTATAGAGGAGGAAAAAGTGGAACTTAAACTGCCTTTCCGGGGTGAACTCACCCACAGTGAAAACATTATGCATGGCGGGGTCATTGGCTCTCTGGTTGACGCAGCGGGAGCGGTAATTTTCCTGAGCAAGATTGACCTGGAAAAAGAAAATGTAAGCACGATAGAGCTAAAAGTAAACTATTTAAATCCAGTATTAAAGCAGAACAGCAGGTATATACTGGCTAGATCCAGGATAATTAAAAGAGGGAAAAATGTTTCTGTAAGCTACATAGAAGTTAAAGACGACCGGGATATTGATATAGCAGTTGCCATTGGCACTTACACAATAACCGGTCGAAAATAAGAAATGATTTTATTTACAAAGAACAAGCGCTAATCAAGAAGATGTAGTGGTAAACGGGACGGTTCTAATACTCCACCAAACAGTTGAGCCTGGCAAACCGTCCCTCAGTTTTTTCTAATCCGTCTGGTAATCTTCCAATCTTCTCCACCCGGCATACCGGGCAGAACTAAAAGCTGTCAGCGGGAATGGAGAAAACCAACTGCTGGTTACGGGAGGCTGCTATCAGGATTCCAGGGAGAATTTTATCTGACGTGGAATCTAGATGTATCTAACATGTGCAAACACTGGTATAATATCTTATATAAACCAAAACTGGTCCAGCGGAAGATGTGAAGTTACCATTTATAAAATAATATATCACTAAATTCAATTCTATGGCCTTATCATATCCTGAACTAAAAAAGCCGCAAACCTCGTTTGATGAATCAGTGTCTCTGGGCAGGTCTACTGAGTTTGAGTTCCTCTCCGCTTTTTCCGGGACGACTGCTTTTTCCCTGAAAAACTGAGAAGAAGAAAAAAAGACCTCTTTCAAACCGCAAAGGATGGAGCTGGGGAAACCATAAGATGAGCAAAAGCCTCTTACCCAAAGCTGAAAGCCATGCCGCAAAGGAAAAAATAATTACCTCCGCGTTTGTCCTGCTTACAGCAGCGCTGTTGCTGGGAATGACAAGCATGACTTCCCTGCTGGCCACTCTTCCGCTATACCTCAAAGCTATGGGCGGCGACGAAGCTTCTGCAGGAATTGCCAACAGCATTTTTATCGTTTTCGCAATATTACCCCGGCCAATTATCGGAAAATATATTGACCAACTGGGAAGAAAGAGCTTTCTTCTTTACGGAATGATTGTTTTTACTGCCGCTGCTTTCTTTTATCCTCTCATGGGTTCCCTTGTTTCGGTTTATATAATGAGAGCCATTCAGGGTATGGGCTGGGGGGCTTTTTTTGTATCCTGTTATGCCCTTGCTTCAGACATTGTCCCGGCATCACGCCGAACGGAAGCTCTTGGTTATTTCAGCTCCGCCCCGCCGTTGGGAATGGCTTTAGGACCCCTTTTCGGAGAGATGGTGCTGCGTTTTTTGGGTTTTCATTATGCCTTTTTTGCTTCAGGGCTGATCGCTTTGGTAGCGGTAACCATGACCGCTTTCGCAAAAGAACCGCCCTGGGTTAAGAGGGAAGCGGCACCGTTGGTATTATATTCCCGTTATGCCCTGCGTCCCTCACTGAATATTTTTCTGATCGCCATAACCATGGGGGTAGTGGTTACCTTCATCCCACTGATGGGAGAGGCACGGGAAATAGCAAATATTGGGATATTCTTCACTTTTTACGGGATAATCGTGGTATCCCTCCGGCCGCTGGGCGGAAAAGCTGCTGACCGCTATGGCTACTTCGTCATTCTCTTGCCCAGCCTGCTTTGCCTCTGCGTTTCCATGGTTTTTTTGGCCTTTACGCATACTTTTATTACCCTTGTGCTGTCCGCAGTCTTGTTTGGCTTAGGACTGAGCATGACCTTTCCCGTTCTCATGTCGTGGTGCCTTGACATAACCCCTGAAGAAGAAAAAGGAAAGGCGTTGGCCACCTTTACTTCGGCTATTGATCTGGGAATCGGAACCGGTTCCCTGGGATTGGCTTTTGTACTGGTCAGGACAGGTTATACCACCATCTTCCTGATCTGTGCAGCGGTGCTTGTCATGAGTCTCTTATACGTGCTGGGTCAAAAAGAGCAGCTGAAAAAAGGAGTTTAGCGGCAGCAGGGGAGTTCCTGTTATTTCGGCTTCCATTTAGCACTATAGGGACATCCACTTCACTCTCGCTGTGAAAAATAACAGAAAATTTAGCAGTTCTAATTCAAATAGTGGAATCAAGCTTTAACATGCCTCTCTACCGATTTCTGGAATGGTACCCGCGGTGCTGCCAAGCATTTTCTGAGTTATAATTACGGGGATAACCCTGGGCCTGGTTATAATTGAAGGTATGCCTAGATAATTATTACCAGGTATTGTATAATACCTGTAACATTAATATGGCCTTCATTGTAAAGGTCCTTTTCTAATAAACCTTAATAGGAGAGAATTTATGAGCACTCTCAAATCGCTTTCCACTAACGAACAAAATGCCATCAACGAGTTCTCAAATAGGTGTTTCTTCCCCCAAATTTATATACAAAGCATCAACTTCGTCATCGTAATGAACATTCATTATTTACTTCTTCCTCTTTTCTTAAAAGAGTAATTTGTTATAACGATTACCAATTTCTAACCATTCTTCGAAGGAAAAAAGAGTTTTTTGGAGAAAGTACAAGTGACTTCACCTCCGGTGGATTTGGTTTTGGTTACTTGTAAAATTTTCCACCAATGGGGTGAAGTCCTTTTATTTCACCCCCTAAATCCCTGATTTGCAGGGTTTTATGATTTTGCAAAAGGCTTAAGCTTTAAAAAGTCTTCGTCCAAATTTACCACACCTCTGGGGGATCATTTGCTGCCTTTGCTGTTGATAGATTCCAGGACTTCCTCCACCCTGGCTTTGCTGTCATCAGAACCAAGATAGCTGCGAAAGATCCACTCATGTGTTTTTAAGGAACCATCAAAATTGTTATCAAGTATGTTAATTCCAATCCTTTTTATCTCCTCCAGGCAGGTTTTGTTGTAAGACGCCATCTCCCGGGCAATACCCTTAACCTCGTCTAAAACAGTTCCCGTCGGGAATAACCTGGTTACAAAGCCAACCCTGTGAGCTTCCTCGGCATCAATCATTCTTCCAGTAAGTGCCCACTCCATGGCATTGCCGTAACCTATAATTCGCCAGAGGGGATCAAGGACTGGAATAAGCGAAATAACCACTTCACGCAGGCTGAACTTTGCCTTTTCAGAAGCATATCTTATATCACACAACTGGACCAGGTCAAAACCGCCGGCTATAGCTGCCCCACCTACAGCCGCTATTACCGGTTGCCTGCAAAAACGAATGGCCCGATAAGCCCGGTGAAATATGGCTATGAACTCCTCGTTGTCAGCTTTTTCTATACTTTTCACTACATTCAGATCAAATCCAGCAGAAAAAATTTTTTCTCCCCCGGTCAACACAATAACTTTTACGTCTTCCCGTTTATTTAAATCCTCAAACACCTCCGCCACTTCTTCCAGAACTTCGGGAGAAAGGGAGTTGCCTTTATCAGCTCTGTCTATCAGAACCGTTGCAACTCCGTCTTCCACAGTCAATTTGTGATGAGACAAATTCAATATTGTGCACCTCCCTATTATCTTTCTGATACCTTACCTGCATGTCTTCCACTTTTCCTCTAATTCACCAACATTCCATATATTACATTTTAAATACTGCTTTATTTATATGCAAGTATTTGTTTGAAGATTGATGAAAAAGTTGTTTCAAATCACCTATTAAAACAACACTGATAAAGTATTTTAAATAATGAAAGAAATTAGATTAAAAACCAATGCCGTTCAATCTGCCAATAATTTCTCTTGCCTCCTCAATAATTTCTTCGATAACTTCCCTGACCGGTTTGATTTCGTTAATCAAACCAGCTACCTGGCCTGCTGCCAAAACTCCATCATTTAGATTTCCCTCTTCCAGGGCCTTTTTTCCATGCTTGCCACTGATAACAGTCATCAGTTCTTCCAGGGTCGCCCCCTGCTTTTCCATTTCCAGCACCTTCTCTGCAGCGGCATTGCGCATTGCCCGAAGGGGATTACGTATAGACCTCTCCACAATCATGGTATCAGTTTCCTGCGCCCCTACAATCCACTCTTTGTAAAGGGCATGGGCCAAGCATTCGGTAGTAGCGGCAAACCTGGTGCCCATCACCACTCCCTCAGCGCCTAAAGAGAGGGCTGCTACAAAACCCCGTGCGTCCGCTATGCCCCCGCCTGCCAGCACAGGTATGTTAACAGTACTGGCTGTTTTGGGGGTTACCACCAGGGTGGTTACATCATCCATGCCCGGGTGACCACCGCATTCAAAACCTACCACTGTTACTACATCAGCGCCTATCTTTTCTGCTTTATGAGCATACCTGGCAGCGGGAACTTTATGAATAAGCTTTATGCCTGCTTCTTTCAAACGCGGCACGTACTCCTCCGGATTTCTCCCGGCAGTTTCTACAACCGGGACTCCTTCCTCAAGGACTACTTGAAAATACCCTTCGGTAAGATCACCGTAGGATGTTTGAGGGAGCATGGATACGTTTACTCCAAAGGGATTACTGGTTAGCTTCTTCGCTTTCCTGATTTGCTCCCTGAGTTCTTCCGGGTCCGGGAAAGAAGCAGCAGATATTATACCCAGCCCGCCGGCTTCGGAAACTACTGCAGCAAGTTCACCATTGGACAACCACTGCATTCCACCCTGCACAATGGGATACTTAATGTCCAGTATTTCGGTAATCCTGGTTTTAATCATTTTAAACCCTTACCAGGTTCTGCTCAGTTTTGTGCGACAGTTCCGGCGAACACCCTTTCATCACCAGGGGATACCCGATCTCCCGTGCGGCTTCCGGAATTTCATCAGCCCGGTAAACCAGGATCTCTTTGGTTACAGTGATACTGTAGGCAGCCAGCACCCTTTTGGCATCGTATTCCGACAGATTCCTGCGCCCTTCTTCCCGGGCACAACGAATTATCTCTGCAGGTTTTTCATTATTCATATGTTTTCCCTCCGTAGTAGTAGCTGACATGGCTTACAGCCCTTAAAGCTTCCTGAAGTTCATCAAAAACAGGGATGCCCTGCTCTAAAAAATTTCTGCCTTGCAACCGCCATCATTTCCATTACATCAGCGTGATCGGGACTCCTCTTGGGATTGGGCAGAACTGCCACTACCGGTTTGCCGGTATCCCGGTACGCTTTTCCGGCTTCGCGGGCCAGTTCCAGGTAAGGAACCATTTCTTTAACCGGTTTTTCATACATTATGGCAAAGTTCTTGTAGTAGTAAAAGCACGGTTAATTGCTGCCTCAGGTTAAGCATTTTACATATGCCGACTGGTACGGATAATTAAACGGCAATTTTATAATTACATTTCGGGC
>CAZXDQ010000127.1:0-5959 GCA_964639405.1 uncultured Syntrophomonadaceae bacterium
CAGCCCCGCTGTTTGGTATTATTACTAATGTCTGAAGTAAAAGGTTGGACTATACAGATTTATTCTAAAATAGATTTATTCTAAACTTAAATCGAAGTTAAAATAAAGTAGAAGCCACTGCTTCTCACCTTGGGACGTCAGCCTTAAGACTGTTACCAGGGTTAATTGACTGAGGATAGGTTGATTAAGCAGGTGGTGTACTCTACCTGCTTTTTATTTGGCCTTGTTTTTTAAAGGTTTAAATCTTTCAGGAGGTGACAGGTGATCGCAAAAAATCAAAGGGTCAATGATGAGATCAAGGCCAAAGAGGTAAGGTTGATCGATACCGACGGCACTCAGTTGGGGATCGTGAAGACCAAGGATGCTTTGGAGATTGCTCAGAAAAAAAATCTGGATTTGGTAAACGTGGCTCCTACGGCCAAGCCTCCTGTTTGCCGCATCATGGATTTTGGTAAGTATCAGTACGAAAAAAGCAAACGGGAAAAGGAAGCCCGCAAGAAGCAGAAGTCGGTCTCTTTAAAAGAGATCAAGGTGCGTCCCAACATTGAGGACAATGATTTTTATACCAAGGCCAAAAACGGAAGGAAATTTCTGGAAAAAGGGGACAAAGTTAAAGTTACTGTCATGTTCCGGGGAAGGGAAATCACCCACACCGAAAATGGCAAGGAAATTTGTGAACGGATGGCCCAGGAGCTTGCAGATTATGCGGTAGTGGAAAGAAAGCCGAAATTAGAAGGCAGGAACATGATCATGATTTTGGCGCCCAAGAACAATTAATTTTTAAGTTGGGGAGGATTTATTTATAAGGAAAGGTAGCCCCAATAAAGAAGCAGGGGCTCTCTTATAACTAGCTTCAAGTTATTATTGTTAAAGAGTATTATTTCAGGAGGGTGAAGAATGCCAAAGATGAAAACACATCGGGGAGCTGCCAAACGTTTTTCCCGTACGGGGAAAGGTAAGATAAAAAGGAACAGAGCTTATGGCAGTCACCTTTTACAAAAAAAAGATAAAAAAAGGAAGCGCAGGCTGAGGACCTCTACTCAGGTTAGCCCTGCAGATCACAGGAATATTTCCAGGCTTATTCCGTACAAATAACGCCGGATTAATTGACCACCAGGGATAAAGGAAGAGAGACTTGCAGAAAAGGAGGTAGGCGGAGATGCCCAGAGTGAAAAGGGGTTACACGGCTCGCAGGAAAAGAAAGAAAGTGCTGAAAATGGCTAAGGGATATTACGGCTCCAAAAGCAAGTTATTCCGGATAGCTAATCAACAGGTTATGAAATCCCTGCAGTATGCTTATAGAGATAGAAAGCAGCGCAAGAGGGAATTTCGGAAGCTGTGGATTACCCGGATAAACGCAGCAGCTCGAGCTCACGGGATGTCTTACAGTCGTTTAATTAAAGGATTAAAGAGCGCTGGAGTAGCTGTTAACCGCAAAATGCTGGCGGATATGGCCGTTAACGATAAAGATAGTTTTGGCGAACTGGTAAAGTTGGCCAGGGAGAATAGTTAAAACAAACTCTCTGTTAAGGAAGGTTGACCCTTTGCTTACTGGTAACAAGAAATAGCACAATTTTATGGAAGTGACTTTTTGGGGAAGAGGGCCAGCGAAAATGGCCCCTTTATTTTATGTGGGTTTGAAAGTTTCCAGGTAAAAAACCGCGGATCTTGACAAGTGCAATTTTTTACTTGGCTATAATTTGGTGGTTTTAAAGGAGAGGGCTAATTGAAGAGGATAACCAGCCCCCACAATCCTCTGGTAAAATATTACTGGAAACTTCTCCAGGGAAAAATTAAGGCAGAAGATAACAACTTCAAACTGCCCCTGGAAGGGTTTAACCTGCTGGAAGAAGCTATCCGGAATGGTTTTCCCGTAGACTACATTATTTATTGCCCAGAAAAATTGGAAGGTGGAACTATTAATCTCCTACAGGAAGAACTTCCTGCGGATACCCAATTGGTAGAAGCTCCTGCTTCTTTACTAAACAAACTGAGTCTCACTGAAAATCCTCAAGGAGTGGTAGGGGTAGTGGATTATCCAGCCTATTCTTGGAAGGAAATGGAGGAGGCAACCTCTCCCCTTTGGGTGCTAGTAGATAAAATTCAGGATCCGGGAAACCTGGGGACCATTATCCGAACTGCTGCGGCAGCAGGATTTTCTTCAGTGGTTTGTGCTCCAGGAACAGTTTTTCCCTTTAATCCGAAGGTTCTTCGATCCTCCTCTGGTTCGATTTTTCATTTGAAAGTGGGCAAGGTTAATTCTGCAGCGGAATTCTTGCAAGAGTTGAAGGAACATCATCGGGTGAAGGTAGTTGCTGCTGAGTTAAGGGGAGCAGAGGGTTATTTTCAGGCGGATTTAACTCCACCTATCGCGTTAATTATGGGCAATGAAAGAAGCGGCATATCTGGTGAGTTTTTAGCATTAGCTGACGTGAAGGTTTGTATTCCCCAGGAAGAGAAGGTAGATTCTTTGAACGCTGCCGTGGCGGCAGGAATAATTATGTTTGAAATTCGCAGGCAGTGGATAAATCGGCCATGAACCCCGCCAAATTGTTGTTTTTTAAAAATTGATATGATATAATCGATTAAACTGATTAAGTTGTTTTAGGTTATAGAGAAGGGAAGTGGTTAAGTTTGTTAACCGCTGACTTGTTTTGGAAGATTTTTGAGCGGACTGGCTCCGTGACTGCATACTTATTGTATAAGCACCTGTTGGTTTAATACTTCAGGTGCTGATTTTACCTTTAAGCTAATAGTTCGGTATCAGGCCATTTGGGGGATGACTTGAGGGAATGGAAATGGTTGCTAGCGAGCTGGTACCACCTATGTGCAAAATGCAAGACCTGGTAAGATAACCAGGTGTGTTTCTATGGTTAAACTTTCGTCCCCAGGAGACGAAGTTTTTTTGTTTGGGAGCTAAAGATTACATAAATTGCAGGGAGAAAAGGGAGTGGAAAGCTGTATGATGGACGAATTGGAAAAAATAGAAAAAGAAGCAGTGGAAGAAATTTCCCAGGCAGAGGATGACTCAGGCTTAAGCGAACTGCGAGTGAAGTACCTGGGAAGGAAAGGAAGGATCACTTCGGTGCTCCGCACCATGGGGCAGCAGCCTCCAGAGGAGAGACCAGTAATTGGCCAGAAAGCCAATCAATTGAAAGAAAAGATCGATCACCTGCTGCAAGAAAAGGAAAAAGAATTGAAGGAAAAACAAAAAGAAGATCGTTGGGAAGAGGAAAAAATTGATGTAACTCTTCCCGGGAGGCCTTTTACTACAGGACGACTCCACCCGGTCACCCTGATCACAGAAGAAATGAAGGAGATTTTTCAGGGGTTAGGGTTTAGAGTAGCAGAAGGTCCGGAAATAGAAACGGATTATTACAACTTTGAAGCTCTCAACATACCTCCGGATCACCCCGCCCGAGACATGCAGGATTCATTTTATTTTACTCCTGAGTTGCTATTGAGGACTCACACTTCTCCGGTGCAGATCAGGGTTATGGAAGAGCAAGCTCCTTCTCTCCCGGTGCGCATCATTGCTCCGGGTAAGGTTTATCGACGTGACGACGACGCCACTCATTCCCCCATGTTTCAACAGATCGAGGGATTGGCGGTGGATGAGGGCATCACTTTTGCTGATTTGAAAGGGGTGCTGCTGCATTTTGCCCGGGAGATGTTTGGGGAAAAGCAAAAAATACGTCTACGCCCCAGCTTCTTTCCTTTTACGGAACCCAGCGCCGAGGTGGATATTTATTGCGTTATGTGCGGCGGCGGAGGTTGCCGGGCTTGTGAGCATACGGGATGGATGGAGATACTGGGTTCTGGTATGGTCCACCCCCGAGTTTTGGAGGTTTGCGGTTACGATCCCGAAAAAGTCACTGGATTTGCCTTCGGCATGGGTGTTGAAAGGGTAGCCATGCTTAAATACGGAATTAACGACATCCGGCTGTTTTATGCTAATGATTACCGCATGCTGCGGCAGTTTTAAAAGCAGGGGAAATTTTATCTTTGGGTTAGGATACACTTAGGATAGGAGGAAAAATATGCGGGTACCTTATTCGTGGTTGCAGGATTATCTACCTGATCTACATATTCCAGCCCACCAGCTGGCTGAGAAGTTAACCCTGGCGGGAGTGGAAGTGGAAGAAACTGAGAACTTTAACCCGGGGGTGCAAGGAGTGGTGATAGGCAAAATAGAGCGAATTGATTCCCACCCCCAGGGGGATAATTTGACTGTGGTGCAGGTGAAAACCGGAGCAAAGGAATACCGGGAAGTAGTTTGCGGTGCTTTTAACATCCAGGAAGGGGATTTAGTGCCAGTGGCTCTTCCTGGGGCTAAACTACCAGAAATCGGGGAAATCAAAGAAACCACCATTAAAGGCGTCCATTCCCAGGGGATGTTGTGTTCTCCTCAAGAACTGGGGTTGGCATTGGTTCAGAAAGAAGAAGGCATACTAAAGTTGGAAGGGAGCGCTGAACTGGGTGAAGACCTGGAGCAATTTCTGGAACTGAATGACCCAGTGCTTACTTTGGAGCTAACCCCTAACCGCTCGGATTGTTTGGGGATGCTGGGAGTGGCCCAGGAAATAGCGGCTGGATTAGGGAGCACCTTTAGTTTTCCCCCAGTAGCTCCTCCCGAAGAGGAAGTAGAGGTCCATGACTGGGCGAAAGTAGAAGTAAAGGATGAAGAACTCTGTTCCCGATACACTGCCAGGGTCATACGTAATTTAAAGGTGGCTCCTGCCCCCCTGTGGCTTCAACTGCGTCTGTTAAAAGCAGGCATCAGGCCCATTAATAATGTGGTGGATATAACCAATTATGTGATGTGGGAAACCGGGCAACCCCTCCACGCTTTTGACTATAGTTTAGTAAAGGAGGGCAAGATTATAGTTCGCCGGGCTGAGGAAGGGGAAACGTTGATTACTATTGACGGGGAAGAAAGAAACTTAAGCCCTGAGCACCTGGTGATAGCCGATCCCCAGGGCCCTATTGGCTTGGCAGGGGTAATGGGAGGAGAGAGCACTGAAATTTCTAATGCTACCAGTGAATTGCTGTTGGAAGCAGCGTATTTCCATCCTGTAAACATAAGGCGCACAGCTCGTGGCATGAATATGGTGTCTGAAGCTTCTCTTCGTTTTGAAAAAGGAGTGGATCCAGAAGGGGTGATTCAAGGCCAAAATAGAGCTGCCCGCTTAATGGCAGAGCTAGTTGGCGCTTCGGTGCTTGCCGGGGTCATTGATTTCTACCCTGCCCCTGCCCAACCCAAGCAAGTTAATCTAAGGAATTCCCGCTTGGGAGAAGTCCTGGGAGAAGATATACCAAAAGATGAAGCCAGGGGTATCCTGGAGAGGTTGGGTTTCAGTGTGGTAAAAGAAGGCGAAGACGGTTGGCTGGTGGAAGTTCCCCATCGTAGGCCCGATGTCAACCTGGAAGAAGATTTGATAGAAGAAGTAGCCCGTTTATACGGTTATCATCGTATCCCCACCTGCCTTCCCCAGGGAAGGCTGGTGGACAGCCGAGAATCCCGGGAATTACGTCTGTTGGACCGAGTGCGCCGTGGTATGGCTGCTGCTGGTTTTTTTGAATGTATAACCTATTCTTTTATAAACCCTCATAAGTTAGATCAGTTGATGCTGCCGGAGGACCATCTTTTGAGTAATCCTATCCCTCTGCACAATCCCATAACGGAAGATCAAGGTGTTATGCGCACTACTCTCATGCCTGGACTTTTGGACACCGTAAGCTACAACCAAGACCTGGGGGCAGGTTATCAGCTGCTTTTTGAAACGGGCTCCGTCTTTATGCCGCATCGTCTCCCCCTCCAGGAGCAGCCTCGGGAAATTACCAGGTTAGGTCTGGCTGGAGTAGGGCGGGTTCCAGAAAAGAGCTGGTGCGAACCTTCTCGCCAAATTGACTTTTTCTTTCTTAAGGGAGCTTTAGAAAAATTGTGGGAGAGGCTTTC
>CAZXDQ010000128.1:0-5914 GCA_964639405.1 uncultured Syntrophomonadaceae bacterium
AGAAGCTTCCCGGGGCCTCCCACCTGGAGATTTCTCCCGCCCCCCAGATATTGTGGAAAAGACCCTTTGCCCGGAAACTGGACTGGCCCAACACGAGCACTGCACCGCTCCCCCGGAAAAAGAAATCTTTCTCCCGGGAACCGAACCCCAGAAAAACTGCTCTCACCAGGACTGCCCCCAAATAGAAGAACCCCCTTGGTGGCACTGGGAATTCTGGTGGTAACCACCCTGCCACAGGGGGGGACGGGGTACCTGGTCCTTCTCTTTAAAAATTAATAGAAACAATAAACCTGCTCCAGTAGAATTTAATAAAACTAGGACCAGGTACCCCGTCCCCCCCTGTGGCAAGATCTAACGTTAAGGGATTACTAATCCTTCACTTGCCCCTGAAATCAATGGGAGCAACAACTCTGCTTTAACGGGTTATTGTTAAAGCTAGTACCAGGTACCCCGTCCCCTATGTGGCAGTTTCCCCTGGGGCGGTTGTGGGAGAATATGCACGGTTCATTTTGCAGGAAATGCAAAATTGGGATATAATAGGCTTGAAATCGGTAACACTTAAACATTGCCATAAAAATTAAATCTAACTAACAGCGGAGGGGATAATCATGGTATATGCCAATATAAACCGTCTAAAAAATACAGCGCTAATTATCCTTGGCATAACGTGTTTACTATTAATGCTGTTTACAGCGGGGTGCACTCCGGTAGGGACCCAAGAAGAGACTAATGAAGAGGAAAAAGAAGAAGAGCAAGAAGCTAAAGAAGAAAGCAACGGGGAAGAAACCCCTTCCATACAACCCATTGGGGTAGTCATTGACAACTCCAGCAGAGCTCGTCCTCAATCGGGATTACAAAGAGCTAGCACTATTTATGAGTTCCTGGTGGAAGGTGGAATTACCCGCTTCTTGGCAATATACGATCGTCCCGCGGAAGAAGATTTTCACATAGGGCCGGTGCGAAGTCTCCGCCCCTACCTGGCAGAAAAGATCACGGAATACGGAGGGGTAGTGGCTCACGGAGGCTACTCATCCCGCACCGCCGATATAATTAGAAATTTGGACCTAAAGCATTTGGATTCATCTCACCTGTTGTGGCGGGATGGATCCCGCAGCAGCCCCCACAATTTATACACCAACATAGAAAAACTGAGGGATGCCGTGGGCAAGGATGAAATACAGAGAGAGCCGGGAACTCCCCTGAAAAAAGTGGAAGTGAATTATGAAACGGGAGAAGAGATCAACCTTGATTACCGATCTCACAACCAGGTTTCTTATTCCTACCACTCCGCCGATGAAAAATATTACCGCTATATCAACAACCAGCCTCATCGGGACCTTTCCGAAAAGCAGTATTCTGCTCAAAGGGTGATTCTGCAAACAGCGCTTCACCAAGATGTTCCCAATAGTGACTTAGTGGAAATTGATATAAGCGATGGAGGAGAAGGAATACTGTATGAAAAGGGACGCAAATATCCAATAACCTGGGATGTTAAAGGCGGAGCCACCCATTATTACTTCGAGGATGGTTCCCGGGTGGATACCACCCAAGGCACCACCTGGGTGCAGATCATCCCACCTCAATAATCCTTAATAAAATCAATACTCTTTAAATAACAGCCTCCTGGTAAACCCGAAATCCAATAACTAGTGCCCCCTTAACCACCGTTACAGAACATGAATTAACTGCTGAGCGCCCCACCAATCTTTAATTTAACTTGATATTTTTACACCTGTATAGGAATAAAGCAGGAGATATGCCCAGCCCAGTTACGTTTCTATCTTTTTAAATACGGATCTCCCAATTATAAGCAGCACCACAATAATCGCAAGCAAAACACCCAGGTCCAAAATGTTAGCCAGGGATAATTCCAAATTCATGGAACTCCTGAGCAGATTCACCCCATAAGTCATAGGGTTTATCCTGGTAATTAATACTACCGGATCGGGCAAGTTGGCTATAGGGAAGATAGCCCCCGACAAAAAAAACATGGGAAGGATCAAAAAGTTCATTACCATGGGAAAAGCTTCAAAATCATTCACCTTTGCTGCAATTACATTCCCCAGGAGAGTAAAAGTAAGGGCAATAGTTAACATAACTAAAATAACCAGGGGTATTACGCCTCCATGCCCTAAACGGTATCCCATTAGCACTGTGCTGAGTGTAAAGACAATAAGTCCCTGTAATATCCCCGTAGTGGCTCCTCCCAAGCTCCTCCCCACTAAAAGAGCGCTCCTGGAAGCCGGAGCCACCAATGTTTCTTTCAAGAAGCCAAACTTTTTATCCCAAATAAGGGACATGCCGTTCATCATTGATCCGAAAAGCAATGACATCCCGATAACTCCTGGGGTTAAGTACTGAATGTAATCCAACTCTCCAGTAGCCTCAAAAACTGGCCCAAACCCCAAGCCCAGGGCAAATAAAAACAAGGTGGGCTGAGCAATAGAACCCATTACCCGGGGGCGGGATCTGTAAAACAATTTAATCTGCCTGATTAGCATAATGTATATTACTTCAATCATGGTTTAAATTTCCTCCTATTGCTGCAATAATCCAGGGCTAAAAGTAAAATCTCCCCACCAGAAGGAGCTGCAGGAAGGAATAAGTAGGCTAGTTTCTGATGCTATAACCGGTCAATTCCAAAAAGGCTTTTTCCAAAGAATCGGTGTTAGTGTGCTCTTTGATCTCTTGGTTGGTGCCGTTAGCCAATATTTTTCCTTTATCAATAATAGAAGTGTGCCGGGATACCTTTTCTATCTCTTCCAGGTTGTGGCTGGTTAAAAAAATGGTAACTTTATATCGGTGATTTACTTCTTCTAAATGATTCCACAAGAAGAACCTGGTTTGAGCATCCAAACCAGAAGTGGGCTCATCCAAAACCAAAATCTTGGGATAATGGAGCAAGCCCCGGATAATTTCTACCCTACGCATCATGCCTCCAGAAAAGGTTTTTACCAGGTGATTCCTGCGGTTCCATAAACCTACGCTGTTCAACATGTCCTCAATTCGCTCTTTCCTTTCTTTTTTGGGAACTTTGTAAAGGGCACAATGGTAATACAAATTTTCATAGGCAGTGAGCTCGGTATCCAAGGAGTGTTCTTGGAAAACCACTCCTATGGATCCCCGCACCTGGTGTTCTTCCTTTTCTACATCATAACCGTTGACTAATATCTCTCCCTCAGTAGGTCGCAGCACAGTAGTCAAAATTTTTATAGCCGTGCTTTTACCTGCACCGTTAGGCCCCAAAAAAGCAAAAATATCCCCCCGGTTAACTACGAAAGAAATGTTGTCCACCGCCGTTATTCCCTCAAAACGCTTGGTCAAGCCGTAAACTTCAATCACTTTTCCCAAATCTTTATTGGTTTCTGCAGTCTGATTCAACTGGGTTTCCTGGCTAACCCCTGGAGTCATGCGAGTAGTTTCCATAGAAGCCTCCCCTCCTGTTTTCCCTTGTATTGCCTTCATTATGGACTCTGCCCCTCTTCCCAAACTTGAGCTATGCTCTTCAATAAGCGAAGCAGCTTCTCATTGTCTTCTTCCGTAAAACAACCTTTGATTTCCCCATCTATCTCTTCTAACAAGCCGGTTATCTCTTCTTGCCAGGCATAGGCTTTGGCAGTGAGGTAAAAGTACGCCTTTCTTCTGTCCTGCTTAGACGCCTCCCTGATTATATAGCCCTGTTTTTCCAGTTTATGGGCTGCCCGGTTCACTGCAGCCTTGTCTACGTAGAGATGTTCGCTCAACTGGTGCTGAGTTACTGGAGCCATTTTGTAAAGAGTGTATAGTAAAAAGAAAGGGCTCCTGCTCAATTCAAACCCTTTATCTTTCAATTTGAAATCCAGGTACATATTAAACGCTTTTAATGCATGGGCTAAATTTTTACCGATATGTTCCTGTTGATAATCATTTTCTTCCTTGATTTTGGTTTTGGGTTCCTCATCCATAGGCAATCACCGCCTTTTTCGTCAAGAAGAAGGAGAAAAATACGCACTAACCATTCTATTGTAGTTATAGTTAGTTGACCTGTCAACCATTGCCGCTTAGTGATTGCCGCCAATTAACTTTTTGTTCTGCAGTTCCTGTTCCCCGGTAAAGGGTAACAAGGGAGCGCGCATAATGGAAGCAGATAACCCCCAGCGGGTAAACATTCCTTTTGACAATATTACGATATTTTCTATATAATTAATATTAATTAATAAGGGGGGGTTACTAAGGAACCACTGCGGTAATATTTTCATCTGGAAAACTATTACCAAGCAGGGGAACATGCAAATCCATAAAATCTGGACCAGCATAAGTTTAACTGGGAAGAAACTACTGGGGAAGCTTGTAAAAACGAACTAGTGGGAAAATAAGCATAGTAAACACCTTTGCGAGAAGAAAAAATCAAGCAGGGGGTGAAAATTTGTTCCTCAATAACGCTAAATGGTGGAAAACCTTGCTGTTAATTTTGATCCTTTTGCTGGCAGGTGCAGTAGCCGGCTATGCAGTGAACGAAATGCAAGATGAGGAGGGGGTGGGAGAAGAAGAAGAACTACCAGAAGAAGAACTGGTGCCCCATTGATAGGCCCCCATGTCTCAGCGTGGCTGAGAATGCAATAAATCAAACTACTTCGGCCTGGTCAAACCTACACTCCTCTAGCTAAATTTTTGAATGTAAGCAACCACCCCACCACCAATACAGAGGAAATAAGGCGCCCATCCAACTTCTTGCTAATGAGCTATAAAGTTTTTATTGTTTTTTAGAACTTTTTGATTAATTAATCGTAACTACTTCAGTCTATCAATTCTCTATCAGGTCGCGTAGGCTATAGTTCCGGGGCACTCAGCCTTTGGCAACCTGACCATCTTCGTTTTTTAACGGCCTCAGTAGTAACAATTAATCAAGACTGATTACTCCTTGATCCCCATTTCCCGGAGCTGTTCTTGAACTTGCAGTTGATCAGGGATCAGATAATAAACTCCGCCAATGATGGCTTCGTTTCCTCTAACCCGGTCCCTTTCCACTTCGTCCATGTCTAATCTCATGACCTGGTACCCCAGTTTGGTCAACTGCCCCAAGGGAATATTGGTGCGAAAATTTGCGCCTAATTTGTCCATAAACTCGGGCATTTTTAAAATATTGGCCGGCTTCAAGGTTTGGGAAGCCAGAGCCAACATGAATTTCTGTTGCCGCTCGATCCTGGCAAAATCTCCTCCGCTAACTTTCCTTTCCCGCACGTACTCCAGAGATTGAGATCCATCCAGATGTTGAACTCCCGGTTCCAGGGTTTCTTCGGCCTGGGCCACCTCCGGCTCCACATCTATGGTTACCCCGCCAATAATCTCTACCAGGTCCTTAAAGCCCTGCATATTGATCCGGGCATAATAATTCACATCTAACTCTAAAAAACTCTCTACTGCCTGCACGGTGATAGGAATTCCACCATAAGCATGGGCATGGTTGATCTTGTCTTCGCCCCTTCCCGGAAGGGTTACCCTGGTATCCCTGGGGATAGACAGCATCGACGCTTCCCCGGTGTCGGTATCCAAGGATAAAAGCATCAACACATCCGCCCTGCTGCCTTCCTGTTCATAGGTATCGATCCCTATAAAAAGTACATTTAAACGAGTGCCTTCCAACGGTTTGGACTTTACCTCGTCCTCACCGGCATAATCCTGGGAATAAATGTCCTGGGTAAAAGAATACACCTGGTAAGCAACCCAGCCTCCGGCGAGCAAAAGTGCCAACAGGAAAAAGCAAGCCAGTTTTTTTAACCATCCCCACTTTTTTTTGCCTTTTTCCATTCTTTCTGTCACTAATTAACCAACCTCTTTTCAATAATTCTAAATTAAACTCCCGTTCCACCTTTCATAGAAAAATGTCTCATGGTTTCCTGTTTCATAGACCGGGTGCTCGTAGGCCGGGGCAAAA
>CAZXDQ010000129.1:0-5912 GCA_964639405.1 uncultured Syntrophomonadaceae bacterium
CTGTAGGCCGCGTCCCCTGAGGACACGGTGGTGGTGGATCCGCTGGTGCCCCTTCCCCTTAAGGATTTCAAGGGGAGGATCGAAAATGGCCTGGTGAAGAAGGTTTCCGTAGATCTGCAGGGGGAGGATACCTACTTTTTGCTTCCCATGTACCGCCTGGCTAAAGCCACTTTTAAACGTTGGCTGGAGCAGATGGAAGAGCTCCGGAAGGAAGGAAAACTCCAGGTATATGCGGAAGAAGGCCTTAACCCCCTGCTGGAGAAGGGGGAAGTAAACATCCTCCCCCTTTATTTAAACGGTGAAACTTGCATGGAGATAGACGATGTCCAGGATTTAGAAAAAGCTCGGCGGCTGTTGTATTGAAGCGGAAAAGTTTGCCACCCCCTCAGGGGCCATAGCGGTTTCTGGGGCAGTAACCGTATAGTAGGATTTAACTATACGTTAAAGGGAGATATAAGGTAGTAGATAATAATATTTGGAGATGGATTTGATTTACGTTGGTCCATATTTTTAGTGCTGGAGTGAGTAGCCGTTGTCCTTTTATTATACTGATCAAGCATCCTGGCAGTTTCACAACCCGGTGCAACTAATTTTTGGTTCCGGTTGTCTGGAACAGCTCCCCCAGCAGCTGCCAGAAGGAAAGGTTTTGCTGGTGACCACCCCGGGCTTTAATCGCAGAGGGGTAGTGGACAGGATCTCCCGTTTGCTAAATAATAGGGATTTGGAAGTTTTTGACCAGGTAGAACCTAATCCGGATTTGGATTATCTGGAAAAACACCGGGATGTTTTGAAGAAAGTAAAGCCTGAAGTTTTACTAGCCCTGGGCGGGGGTAGCGTGCTGGATACCGCCAAAGCTTACTGCTTTCTTTTGGGGCAGGACCGGGAGTTTTCCTTGAAAAGTCATTTGGAAGAGAAGACCCCGTTGCCCCCGGCATCTCCCCTTCCCTGGGTAGCAGTTCCCACTACTGCCGGCACGGGAAGCGAAGTGACTCCTTTTGCCACTCTGTGGGATATGGAGAAAGAAAAGAAACACTCCCTGGCAGCTCCCGGGATTTTTGCTTCCCAAGCCTTGCTCGACCCCCAGCTAACTCGGGACCTGCCCCTGGAAACTACGGTCAATTCAGGGCTGGATGCTCTTTCCCATGCCCTGGAGGCCTACTGGAATAAAAACGCTAACCCCATTACTATGCTTTATTCGCGGGAAGCAGTAGGGCTGGTCTTGAATAACCTCTATCCTTTAACCCGGGAACCGGAAAATTTGCTTTTACGCGCCCGTATGATGCGGGCCAGCCTCCTGGGAGGGCTGGCTATCAGCGGAGCCCGCACCGCTTTGGCTCATTCTATATCCTATCCGGTCACGGCCCGCTTTGGTATGCCCCACGGGTTGGCCTGCAGTTTTACTCTCCCCTCTTTGCTCCAATTCAACCAAAAAGACGACGACGGCAGGTTAAAGGCTTTGGCCAAGGAGCTGGGGCACGAAACCCCGGAAAATTTGAAAGAAGCCCTGCTGGAGCTCTTTGAGCAAGTGGAAGTGGGGGACTTGGTGAAAAAATACCTTTCTTCCGTGGAGGACATCCTGCCCTTGACTTCCCGGATGATAACCCCGGGAAGGGCGGACAACAACTTGCGGGAAGCAGGCGCAGAAGACATTGAAGGTATTTTGAAAGAACTAAGCGGCAGCATTTGAGGATGCCGGGCAGGGGCTGGTTTTCAGGGTTGCTGATTAGAAAGGATTTTCGGTAGGAGTTGTGCTTTTAATATGGTAAGTTATTTTTTTAAAAGAGCGAAATGTATACCTAGGCTAAAGGAAGCATCCCGGCTTTGGGAAGCGGGAGAGCATGCAGAGGCGGAAAGCCAGTTGAGAAAAATACTGCAGCAGGACCCCCAAAATCCCCAGGCTAATGAGCAATTAAAGCAAATTGAAAAGTGGAAAAAGCAGCAGGAAAAAGCAAGAAAGCGCTTAAGAAAAATCGAAAAGGCAGAAACTCAGATAGATCCCCTGCGGCGGCGCTTGTTGAACCTGGGATTCATCCCCAAGGTTCTGTCGGAAGCGAGGGAAGCTTCCGAGGAGGCTAAAAACACCTTTCAGCAGCGAGCTGCTGCCCGCCTGTTGGCTCTGTGGTTCGGAAAATTGAAGACGGAAGAGGGAGCCAGGCTTTCTTTGCAGGCTATAGCCAAAGCCAAGCAGGGGGAGAAAGATCCCGACTTGCAGCGGAAAGCGGCTGTCATGGAGGCGGAAGCCTTAGCAATATTAGGGAACCAGGAAGGCGCGGAAGGATTGCTTCTGGGAGCATTAAAAAGCCAAGAACACGAGGATTTGTGTTTGGCATTGGCTAACCTGGAAACTTCTCTGGAGAAGCGGATTTATTGGATTAACCGGGCTCTTTCGGTGTACGGGCTTTCCCCCCTTACCTGCCGGGAAGAAGAAGGCCTTCCGGCTTTTGATCGCCTTCAGGCAGAAAAAAAGAGGGGAAGACCTCCTAGGGGAAATATCCAAGCAGGGCCCCTGGTATCGGTAATTGTACCGGCTTACCAGGCGGAATTGACTATAGATACAGCTTTAGAGTCCCTGCTGAATCAGACCTGGTGGAACCTGGAAGTATGGGTAGTGGATGACGGCAGCAGCGATAATACCCTGGAAAGGGCAGAGGCTTTTCGCCGTAAAGACTCCCGGGTACAAGTGATTGCCAGCCAGCACAACCGGGGACCTTTTGTAGCTCGCAACCTTGCCCTTCAGGCGGCAACCGGGGACCTGGTTTGCTGCCACGACACCGATGACTGGTCCCATCCGGAAATGTTGGAAACCCAGGTGCTTCACCTGCTGGATAACCCTGAAGCCATTGCTAATATTTCTCAACAGGCGCGGGCCACTTCTGATCTAAAATTCTACCGGAGAACCCGCTACGGGAATTTTGTGTACAATAATGTCCCCTCCTTTATGTTCCGCCGGAGACCGGTAATGGAAAACCTGGGCTTTTGGGACAGCGTCCGTTTCAGCGGGGATGCGGAGATGATAAGGCGGGTTAGACAGTTTTTTGGCAGCAATCGGGTGGAAAACTTGGCCACTGGTCCCCTCTGTTTCCAGAGGCAGCATGCTGCTTCCCTGACCGCTCATGAACATTTTGGAGGGGAGTACTATTATGTGGGTGCTCGCAAAGAATATTTTGAGGCTCAGCGATATTACCACCGGAGAGCTCCCCACTTGTATTACAGTTTCCCTCAGAGAGAACGCCCCTTCCCCGTGCCTGAGCCCATGCGGCCGCAGCGGGAAGTTGATGCCTCGGGCAGAAGGCATTTGGATGTGATTCACGCGGGGGATTTCCGGATTCCCAGCAGCATTACCCGGAGCGTAGCGGAAGAACTGTCCGTTCAACGTCGGCAAGGTTTGCGCAGTGGAGTGTTCCAGTTGGCTCAATACCCCTTAAATCCTAAGAAGCATATCACTCCGGGGATAAGGGAACTGATTGATGGGGACCAGATACAATTTTTAGTCTACGGGGAGCGGGTTTCCTGTAAACTGTTGTTGATACACGGCCCTAAATGTTTAGAGGAATGGCAGAAATTTATTCCGGAGATTAGCCCCGGGGAGGTGCGGGTCATAGTGGATGAACCTCCCCGGGAGCTTTACCACTCTTCTCAAGGGGGCAAGGGCGGCAGTTATTGTTATTTTCGCTGCCGGGGGAATTTGCAGGAATATTTGGCAGGCCGGAATAAAGTTTTTTGGCATCCAGCCAGCCCCTTAGTGGGCGAAGCAATTTTTGCGCAAGGAGAACAAGAGGGAGAAAAAGAAGAAATTAACAAAAACGATGACATTAGACCAAGGGGTCTGTTTTCTACAGGAGAGTGGAAGGAGGACCCTGGGATACCGGTCCTGGAAGCAGATAATTGGAAGCGGAATTCTCGGCTTCAACACCAAAAGATAGTTATTGGCAGACACGCCCGGGACCATAAAGAAAACTGGCCGGATACCCCAGAAGACTTGAGGGCCATTTATCCTTCAGAGGAAGAGTACCAAATAAATATTCTGGGAGGGGTAAAAACCCCCCGGAAGATTTTAGGGGACTTGCCCGACAATTGGCGAGTTTTCAGCTACGGCACGGTTTCCGCCCGGGAGTTTTTGTCCGGACTGGATGTATTTGTATTCTATCCCCATTCCCAGGCGGAGGCGTCTTCTGGCAGAGCTATACTGGAGGCTATGGCGGTAGGAGTTCCGGTGGTGTGTCCACCGTTTTATCGGAAGATGTTTGAAGACGCAGCCCTTTATGCCGATCCCCCTTCAGTGAAGGATACCGTAGAGGAATTGGTTAAAGACGAGGAGTGGTATCGAAGAACAGCGGAGAATGCCCAGGAATTTGTAAAAGCCCGTTTTAATGCCGGAAAGCATCTGGAGCGCTTGCGCAGCCTGGAGATTATTTAAACTGGATATTATTTAGAGCAGATATGATTAGCAGCCTTTATTGTTTACAGAAAAAACAGGGGGAAGGTTATTGAGAAAAATGAAAGAAAGAATTAACACTCCCAAAGAAAAGGATTATCTTTTTGTTCCCCATATTCTGCAGGAAAACCAGGTTCCCTACTGCATGGATAGCGGTGTGCTTTTGGGGTTGATGAGGGACGGACAACTTTTTGATAATGAAAAAGACGTGGATCTCCAGATGTGGATCGAGCATGAGGGCAAACTAAGGGAACTGATTCCGGTGTTTCAAGCCTCGGGATGCCGGGTTACCCGCTGGCTTTATCGGGGGCTGGTTTATCAATACCGGATTTTGCATCCCCAGAAAATTCCCGTGCATATTATGATTTTTCGCCGATACGGAGAATGGGCGTGGTGTCCCGCCGGTAAAGCTTTGGGGAATCCTTTTCGCAGGAAAAACCCCCGGCGCCTGTACCGGCTTTTCAGCCGAGCCAGAACTTACCTGAGGAATAGAATGCTGCAGAGCACGGATGTTTCCCGCTGGCCTTGGCGGGTCCAGCGGGCTTTAGGAACCTGGTGGATACCGGCGGAATACTTTGAACGAGTGCAGTACCACCCTGACTTGGAAATTTTTATACCAGAACAGTGGGATCAGTACCTCCAGTACCGGTATGGAGATTGGCGCACTCCGGTGAACAGCTGGAATTTTTGGCGGGATGACGGGGGGCTTAGCCATCTCCCTCCGGAAGAGCTGGTAGATCTTTCTTATTATCAAAAATAACTGTTGGTTAGAAAGCGATATCCACATTAGGCGGTGAGGGTTGAACATTGACTAACGAGGAAAGGGAGTCTGCCCCGGAGGGACTACAGCTTTTCCAGGAAGCAGTGGAGATCCTGGAAGGGTTGGAGATCACCTACTGGCTGGATCAGGGCTCTCTATTGGGAGCAGTAAGGGAGGGAGCTTTTTTACCCTGGGACCACGACCTGGATTTGGGAGTCTGGGAAGAAGAGGTAAAAAGCAAACTTTCGGAAATAGTGGATGAGCTGCGTTTTAGGGGGGCGCAGGTTACAGTTACCCCCTATGTGGTGAAGGTTAAGGGTGGTATACTGCGTTCTTCAGACCAAAGCGTAGATTTAAGGATTTACCGCCTTTGCCAAGGAGCAGCCTACAGCGAATATAGATCCAGCACCGAGGCGGTTAATGCCCACTGGCTGCTAAAAAGATTCAAGGCTGCCTGCAGGCGGGGCATTATCGGGGGGCATAAAGTTTGCCGCTTTGCTTTAAAAAAAATGAGGGGAGAGGGCTCCCCTACGGGCAGGGCATCTTCTTTTTTTAAGGGGATCAATGGAATGGCCGGGGGAGTTATCTATTTCCTCCACCGGGCTATTGAGGCTCTCCATGACCGGCGGGTACTCTTTAGGGTGGAGGCCTCATTTTTTAATAAATTCCGGAAAGTAAAGATCCACGGCATGGAATTACCGGCGCCGAGCCGGGCCG
>CAZXDQ010000130.1:0-5890 GCA_964639405.1 uncultured Syntrophomonadaceae bacterium
AAAACTGTAGGGGTGAGTGGTGATCGCAGGACTTATGCTTATCCAGTAGTGGTTAGAGCCGTAACCAGTACTGATGCGATGAAAGCCGAATGGTATAGGTTTTCGTACGATTTTTTAGATCGTCTTGCTAAAAGAATAGTAGAAGAAATACCCCAGGTTAATAGAGTGGCTTACGATATCACTTCTAAGCCTCCTGCCACTATAGAATGGGAATAAACCCACGCAAAAACGGAGGGAAAAGCTATGGGAGGAGAAAATAAGGTGCTGATTGTGATGGGGAGTGACAGTGATCTCCCAGTAATGAAGGACTGTGGTACTGCCCTGCAGGAATTTGAAATTGCTTATCAATTAACTATAAGCAGTGCCCACCGCTGTCCTTGGGAAACTGCCCGTTTGGCTGCTGAAGCTGAAGATGGCGGATTTAAAGTCATCGTTGCTGGAGCGGGAGGTGCTGCCCATCTACCAGGGGTGATTGCTGCTCATACCCTTTTACCAGTAATAGGAGTTCCTATTCTTTCGTCATCTCTTGCTGGCGCTGATTCTTTATATTCTATAGTGCAGATGCCGCGGGGGATTCCAGTAGCAACGGTGGCAATAAATGGAGCTTATAATGCTGGACTATTGGCAGTTCAGATGATGTCTTTGCAGGATAAGACCTTGCGGGATAAGATGAATACTTATCGAGGCAAACTTAAAGAAAAAGTCATGGACAAGAATCAGGAATTGGAAAAGAAAGGGTTAGAAGGATATCTCCAGGAAAAGAATTACGGGCAATAATATTTTATACTCGCCAGGAGATGATATACTTTGATTGACAGGTATGCCAGAGAAGAGATGAAATCTCTTTGGAGCTTGGAAAATAAATTTAACAAGTGGCTGGATATTGAAATTTACGCATGTGAAGCTTGGGCACAACTGGGATTCATTCCTGAAGAAGCAGTGGCAAAAATCAAGGAACAGGCATCTTTTTCTGTGGAGCGAATTAAAGAAATTGAAGAAGAAACTCGCCACGATGTAATGGCTTTTACCCGATGTGTCTCCGAAACCTTAGGGGAAGAAGCCCGCTTTATTCATTACGGACTTACCTCATCTGATGTAGTGGATACAGCGTTATCTGCTCAACTGCAGGAAGCCGCTGCTATAATTGATAAAGGGCTGGAGGATTTGGGAGAACGTTTAAAAGAAAAAGCTCTTTATTATAAACATACGGCAATAATGGGGAGGACTCATGGAGTACATGCTGAGCCTTCCAGTTTAGGCTTAAAGTTTGCCCTTTGGTGGTCTGAACTTCAGAGAAATCTTCAAAGGTGGCGTACTGCTAAAGAAGGGTGTAGATACGGAAAACTTTCGGGGGCAGTTGGCAATTTTGCTCATATTCACCCTTTTGTTGAAGAATATGTTTGTGAAAAAATGGGTTTAAAAGCTGCGCCTATTTCTACCCAGGTACTGTCAAGAGACTTACACGCAGAACTAACTTTTAGCATGAGCTTAATTGCTGCTTGCTTGGAAAAAATAGCCTTAGAATTCCGTCATTTACAGCGAACGGAAGTAAGAGAGTTAGAAGAACCTTTTTTAAGTGGGCAGAAAGGTTCTTCCGCCATGCCTCACAAACGCAATCCAGTGATGAGTGAAAGAATAACCGGTCTTTCCCGCGTTTTGAGATCTAAAGTTACTGCAGCCTTGGAGAATGTCCCTTTATGGCATGAAAGAGATATTTCCCATTCATCGGTAGAAAGGATCAACTTGCCTGATGCCGCAATTTTAACGGATTACCTCATCCAACAAATAATTATAATTATTAGCGATTTTCAGGTATATCCGGAAAATATGCTAAAAAATATCCATAAAACGGGTGGCTTGGTTTTTTCTCAGAGGGTACTTCTGAAGTTGGTGGAAAAAGGGTTTTCTAGAGAAAATGCTTATGATACTATCCAAAAGATAGCTCTACGGGCTTGGGAATCGGGCGAATCTTTCCAGGAGCTGGTAATTAATGATTCTGAACTAAACAGGCTTATTGGCGAAGATCCCCTGCAGGATTGCTTTGATCCTGCTTATTACTTAAATCAAGTAGAAGTAATATACCGACGATTAGGAATATAATTTTAGTTTATCTATATCGGATAAAAACGCTTCTTATAGTTTTCCAAATGGTAGCGGGGTAGTGATAGGGGGAGGTAATTGTTACATTTTACCGTAATAATTTACCATGCTAAAGGAAGTAAAGGGGGAAGTTAATAGGTGGGGGTAAAAAATAATCGGTTAATAGAAGAATGTGGTTTGTTCGGTGGTTATATTGATGCCCATAATGGCGAGAGTGCGCGCTTGGGGCTTTTTGCTCTTTATGCTCTCCAGCACCGAGGCCAAGAAAGTGCGGGTTTGGCATTAAATACCTCGGAAGGGATTAAAGTGAAAAAAGGTAGGGGGCTGGTATCGGAAGTGTTTGAAAGCCTTTCCCCCCTGGATGAAGAAGCTGGAGATATGGTAGTTGGACACGTAAGATATTCTTATGGGCGTTACGGCAACCTCCCGGAAAACACCCAACCCCTTTTGTTGAGATACCAGCATGGTGAAATAGCTATTTCTCACAATGGTAATGTAATAAACCACCTGGAACTTAGAAGAGAACTGGAAAGCCAGGGATCTATTTTTCAAACTACTACTGACAGCGAGTTATTGGCCCATTTAATAGCTCGTCAGGGAAAAGCTGATTTGGTTGAATCGTTAAAACATATTTTACCCCGCTTGCGGGGTGGCTTTGCTTACGTAATCATGTCTCCGGACAAAATTATAGGCATACGGGATCCCCTGGGGATCCGACCCTTGTCCCTGGGAGTTTTGGAAGATCAGCAGTACGTCCTGGCTTCAGAGAGCTGTGCTTTTGACACTATAGGGGCTGATTTTGTTAGGGATGTTGCTCCTGGAGAAATGGTTTGTATAACCAGAGATGGAATAGACAGTATTCCTTATGCTGAGGCTGGGGCAGCCCTCTGTGTCTTTGAATTCATTTACTTTGCCAGGCCAGATAGCAATTTATGCGGTAAAAACGTCCACTTAGTTAGGAAAGCTTTAGGGAAAAAACTATCCCAACAGCATACGGTAGATGCGGATTTTGTTACTGGGGTCCCTGATTCCAGTATTTCTGCTGCCTCTGGTTTTGGAGAGGCGGCGGGCATCCCTTATGAAATGGGATTAATAAAAAATCGTTATATAGGTAGAACTTTTATTCAACCATCCGCAGAAACCAGGAAATTGGGTGTCAGGTTAAAATTGAATCCGGTAACAAAAATTGTAGAGGCAAAGAAGGTGGTAATTGTTGACGATTCGCTGGTGAGGGGAACCACCACCTTTCGGTTAGTTAAAATGTTGAAGGATGCCGGGGCAAAAGAAGTACATGTGCGTATTAGTTCACCACCCGTAGTTTCTCCATGTTATTACGGGATCAATATCCCCACCAGGGAAGAACTTATAGCATTTCGCTACCAAGAAGAAGAAATTGCCCGTTATATCGGGGCTGAATCCCTGGGATACTTGAGTGTCGATGGTATGGTAGAGGCTACCGGAATAGCTTCCCATCAGCTTTGCTTAGCCTGTTTTACTGGGGATTATCCCTGTTAAAAGCCTTTGCAGTATTTTATGGTTTTTTTAAGAAGCAGCCCAGTATTTGTCATGGGTGTAGAAACAAGTTATAATAGTGCTGTATGAGATTCTATTTGATGGAAAAGGAGGTATGGTATCATGGATCTATCGTTTTGGGCTCTTATGGCTGCAGTAATAGGACTTTTATTTGCTGTTTTTCTTTGGGTTAGAATTTCGAAAGCTGAAACAGGCAGCGAAGAGATGAACAGTATTTCTACAGCTATTCGCGAAGGCGCTATGGCTTTTTTAAAGAGGGAGTACCTTTATCTGGCTGTATTTGTGATAGTAGTGTTTGTGGTTATTGGGATATTGATTGGTTGGTACACCTCGATTAGTTTCTTGGTAGGGGCGCTGTTCTCCGGATGTGCAGGCTACGTGGGCATGCGAGTAGCTACCATGGCTAATGTAAGAACTGCTAGGGGTGCACAGAAATCTTTGAATTCTGCTTTAGGGGTAGCCTTTTCTAGCGGTACCGTGATGGGGATGATGGTGGCTGGGTTAGGCCTATTTGGAGTAGGAATTTTATATATTATTTTCCGAGACCCTGAAATTGTAAACGGTTTTGCTTTGGGCGCAAGTTCCATTGCTCTCTTTGCTCGTGTGGGGGGAGGCATATACACTAAGGCTGCTGATGTGGGAGCAGATTTAGTGGGTAAGGTAGAAGAAGGCATTCCGGAAGACGATCCGAGAAATGCAGGTGTTATTGCTGATAATGTAGGAGATAACGTAGGCGATGTGGCTGGAATGGGAGCAGATTTATTTGAGTCCTATGTGGCTTCCATGATTTCAGCCATGACTATTGCCGTCTATACATTAAATCAAGGGCTGGCTACTTCTTATATAATTCTACCTCTTATGATAGCCTCAGTTGGAGTGTTGGCTTCAATCATCGGTTTCTTTTTTGTTAGAGCCAAAGAAGGAGCCAGACTGGGGGGCGTTTTAGAGAGAGGTACTATTGTTAGTGCCATTATCGTGATTATCGCTTCTTACTTTTTGACTACTAACATGGTGGGAGAAGTAGAACCCTTTTATGCTATTGTAGCCGGTCTTATTGCTGGAGTGATTATTGGCAGACTTACTGAATACTATACCTCGGATCACTTCAGTCCGGTGCAAGGAATTGCCAGATCATCTCAAACTGGTCCAGCTACCAATATAATCAGCGGTTATGCGGTAGGTATGAAAAGTACTGCCTTGCCGATGTTATTTATCATAGCTGCTATATTGATTTCCTATCATTTTGCGGAAGTTTACGGTATAGCTTTAGCAGCGGTGGGGATGCTTTCTACGGTTGGTATGACGGTGGCGGTGGACGCTTATGGACCGGTTGCTGATAATGCCGGGGGTATTGCGGAAATGGCTGAACTGGATCCTCAAGTTCGGGAAATGACAGATGAGCTTGATTCCCTGGGTAATACTACGGCTGCTATTGGAAAAGGTTTTGCTATTGGTTCGGCAGCTTTGACAGCTTTAGCCCTTTTCACTGCCTATACTATTACTGCCGAATTGGATGTAATAAATATTACCAGTGCGGAAGTTATTGCCGGGCTCTTTATTGGAGGCGTGTTGACTTTCTTCTTCACTTCTCGAACTATGGAAGCGGTAGGAAATGCTGCCTTTGATCTGATCGAAGAGATACGCCGACAATTCAAGGAAATTCCTGGCTTAATGGACGGGGAAGTTAAACCGGAGTACGCTCGCTGTGTGGATATTAGTACCAAAGCTGCTTTGAAGCAGATGATCATTCCCGGTTTGATGGCAATAATAATTCCTTTGGCTGTGGGCTTGCTTTTGGGTCCTCAAGCATTAGGTGGACTGCTGGCAGGGGCTCTGGTTACTGGCGTGCTTCAGGCTATCAATATGGCCAATGCTGGGGGCGCTTGGGACAATGCCAAGAAGTATATAGAAGCAGGCGCTTACGGCGGGAAAAACAGTGAAGCACATAAAGCCGCGGTGGTCGGAGATACAGTAGGTGATCCCTTTAAAGATACCTCTGGTCCCTCATTGAACATTCTCATTAAGTTAATGGGAGTAGTAGCACTGGTTTTTTATCCTTTGTTTATGTAGTAGGTAAGCCAGGGATAAAAGTTGACTGGTAAACTCCTTGAAGTATAAGTGCTGGCGGCTGGTTGGCTGCTGGCACTTTTTTTATATTAGAAGTTAGGAACTGTATTACAACAAAACGTATACGATAAAATTGACAAAGCCTTTATCAAACTCTATACTCTATTTGAATTGTATTTACAAAAGTTAT
>CAZXDQ010000131.1:0-262 GCA_964639405.1 uncultured Syntrophomonadaceae bacterium
ATACTCTGGAGTAATTCCGTGCTGGGACTGTAAAAGCTCCTGTAATACAGTCTTAAAGTCTCTACGCCATCCCCCCTCTTCCATAGCATCTAAAGCCGGCTCCATAAGATGGATAATATAAGTATAGCAGGAATAATAGCCTTGATCCAGATAAAGAGCTCCAATTAAAGCTTCTATGGCATCAGCCAGCAAAGAAGGACGGGCGAAACCTCCTTCGTTTGCTTCACCTTTCCCCAGGCGCAAATATTCTCCCAGCTGCAGA
>CAZXDQ010000131.1:272-5879 GCA_964639405.1 uncultured Syntrophomonadaceae bacterium
AAAAGGGATTCTTCGCAAACTAAATCCGAGCGGAGCTTGGTAAGTTTACCTTCTGGCAGGTGGGGATAATTAAGATACAGGTACTCACTTATAACCAGTTCTAGTACGGCATCACCTAAAAATTCCAGCCTCTCATTGTGTTTAACTCTGCCGTTTTTTTCGTGGGCATACGAAGAATGGGTTAAGGCCTCCTGGTATAAACTCAGATCTTGATAATTCCAGCCTAAATTATCAATAAGGGCTTCAACTTTTTCCAGCCAGGTTTCCTTCATAACTGTAAATATTCTACTCCTCCGTTGAATATTTTTTCACCACTAACGTGGCGTTAGTTCCCCCAAAGCCAAATGAATTTGACATACCGGTAACTACTTCCTGCTCTCTCGCGTGGTTAGGCACATAATCCAAGTCACAATTAGAATCAGGTACTTCATAATTAATCGTAGGTGGAATCCAACCGTGCTTTAAGGTAAGCAGAGTAGCAATGAGTTCTACCCCTCCAGCTGCTCCTAGCAAATGACCAATCATGGATTTGTTCGAACTAACTGCCAGACTGTAAGCATGTTGGTGGAAAACATTTTTCACTGCAATAGTTTCAATTTCATCATTATATCCTGTAGAAGTACCGTGGGCATTAATATAGTCTACCTCTTCAGGAGAAATTCCTGCATCCTCAATAGCCCGCTCCATACTCAAGGTGGCCCCTAACCCCTCAGGATCGGGGGCAGTAACATGATAGGCATCACCAGACATACCGTAACCTACTACCTCCCCGTATATTTCTGCGCCCCGAGATAGAGCGCTTTCCAAGTTTTCCAGTATCACTATGCCCGCACCTTCACCCATTACAAATCCGTCTCTTTCTGCATCAAAGGGGCGAGAGGCTTTTTCCGGTTCTTCATTACGAGTAGAAAGGGCCCTGGCCACGGAAAAACCACTATAAGCCAAAGGAGTAATAGCCGCTTCTGAGCCTCCAGCTACCATAAGATCCGCTTCCCCTCTTTGAATAAGACGATAAGAATCTCCTATGGAGTGGGTAGAAGAAGCACAAGCAGTAACCAAGGTAGTATTAGGTCCCTGTAGTCCAAACCAAATCGATATGTAGCCCGAGGCCATATTGGCAATAAGCATGGGCACTAGAAAAGGGCTAACCCTACGAGGTCCCTTTTCTCTTAAGACCGTCATCTGTCTTTCGATAGTATCGATGCCTCCGATGCCCGAGCCTACTGCCACTCCCATTCGTTTTTTGTCCAGGGCCAGCTCCTCATCATTTAAGCCTGCATCTTGCCAGGCTTCTATGGCTGCTGCCAGGGCAAACTGGGTAAAACGATCCATCTTACGAGCTTCTCTCTTTTCTATACCCTGGTCCACTGGATTGAATGCAGAAACTTCCGCACTCAACTGAGCTGGATATTCGGAAACATCAAAAAGGGACACCTTTCCTACTCCACTTTTTCCTTCTAATAAAGAATTCCAATAAGCGGAAACCTCCTTCCCTATAGGAGTTACCGCTCCTAAGCCGGTTACAACCACCCTTTTATCCACACTTTCACCTCTTTCAGGTGACATTTTTCTTATATCCGAGATTCGATATGTTTTACCACATCATTTACTGACTTGATTTTTTCAATTTCCTCATCGGAAATTTCTATATCAAATTCTTCTTCCAGAGCCATAACCAACTCCACTAAGTCCAGGGAATCGGCATCTATTTCTTCGAAAGTGGTTTCTGCAGTAATTTTCTCCAACTCAATATCCAACTGATCAGAAATTATTTCACGGATTTTGTCCAAGGTCTCCACTGGTTTCACCTCCTTAAGAATTGGCATTCCATAAGAAAAATCTCCCCAGGGTTAAACAGCTTTATTAGCAAGGCCATCCTTACTGAAGTGTTTTAACTGGTTAAAAAATTAGAGGGCTATTCCTCCATCTACGCTAATAACTTCCCCGGTAATATAGTCCCCGGATTCTGCGAGAAATAGAACCGCTTGCGCTACCTCTTCAGGTTTACCCAAACGCTCCAGCGCAATCCTCTTCCGGGATTCATCCATCACCTCCTGGGATAGAGCCTGGGTCATTTCTGTTTCTATCATGCCAGGAGCCACAGCATTAACTGTTATACCCCGGCTTCCCAGTTCTTTTGCCATGGATTTAGAAAAAGCTATTATCCCTCCTTTGGCAGCAGAATAATTGGCTTGACCTATATTGCCATAAATTCCAGCCACTGAGGCCATATTAATGATTCTGCCTCCGGTTTTCTGTTTTAAAAAAGGACGAATAGCAGCTTTAGTACAATTATAAGTGCCAGTAAGATTGGTTTGAACCACTTGCTCCCATTCCTCGTTTTTCATACGAGGCAAAAGGTTATCGCGATTAACCCCTGCATTATTTACCAGTATATCAACTTTTCCCCACTGCGCAACAGCATATTTTACCATAGCTTCACAGTCTTTATAATTAACTACATCTGCTTGATAAATTTCTCCCTCTCCTCCACGGGATTTAATTGCTTCTAAAGTAGATACAGCAGAATCGCGGTCTCCTTGATAGTTAACTATAACTTTCGCTCCGGAAGCGGCCAAAGCCTTACATACAGCGCTTCCTATTCCTCTGGACCCACCGGTTATTATAGCCACCTTGCCCTCTAGCTTGCCCATTTTTTTGCCCCCTTAAAATCACTGTTTAACCAAGACTTAGGCGTCCGCCATTATTCATTATAGTTTCCGTTACCATAGGTGGAGTTATTCTTGTGAATCCGCCACCTGCGCGGCATGAGCGATAGCTTCCAAGTCCCCGGCAGGAACTACCATTGCCTGGCGGGAAATTTTCTTAACAAACCCAGTCAATACTTTACCTGGACCCACTTCCAAAAAAAAGTCGAAATCTCTGCACAACAAGTTCTGAGTGCATTCATCCCATTTTATAGGATGGCTTACTTGTTTAATTAAAGCCTCTTTGATCTCTTCCGGTTTTTGGAGTAAAGCAGCATTATAGTTGGCTACTATTGGTATTTTAGCGGGTTTAAGGGAAATTCTTGCTAGCTCCCGACTCATCTTCTCTTCCACCGGTTGAAGGAGGCTGCAATGAAAAGGAGCGCTTACTTTCAACTCAATTACCCGCTTGGCCCCCATTTCTTTAACTTTTTCCATAACCCTATGTACTGCTTCTCTTTCTCCAGAGACTACTATTTGTCCAGGGCAATTATAATTTGCAGGCTCTACTGTACCCCATTTTTGAGTCTGTCGACAAGCCTCTTCCACTTGGTCCTTAGCCAATCCAATGACTGCAGCCATTCCACCTCGCCCTAATGGGACTGCTTCCTGCATGTACCGGCCTCTTTTCTGAACCAAAGGCAGAGATTCTTCTAAGGATAAGGCCTCTGCAACCACTAAAGCGCTGTATTCCCCCAGGCTAAAGCCAGCTGCTGCTTCCGGTATTATGCCCTGTTCTTTAACCAGCTCATAAGCAGCAATGCTAGTGGCTAATATCGCCGGTTGGGTTATTTCTGTTTTTTGAAGATCATCTTCTTCCCCTGCAAAGATATAAGAAGACAGTTCGAACCCTAATACTTCATCTGCCAGATCATAAACTTTCCTGGCTGCCATGCTATTTTCGTACAAATCTTTTCCCATACCTACATATTGTGCTCCCTGTCCAGGGAAAAGCACCGCCTTTTTACCCATACCCACCACCTTGCAAAAAACCTTTTCAAAAATATTACCAAGAAAAACCATTCTTTTTAAGCCCCAGGGAATAGGAAACCTACCACCTTAACAGAGCTCCTCCCCAGGAGAGTCCCGCCCCAAAGGCCACCATGGCCACTAGATCTCCTTTATGCAGCCGCCCTTCCTGGTTTACTTCATCCAAAATAACTGGTATGGAGGCTGCCGACATATTGCCGTAACTTTCAATATTGGTGGGAGTGCGAGAAGGAGTAATTCCCAACCTTTTTCTAGCGGCTTCCATTATGCGTAAGTTGGCTTGGTGCAACAACAGCATATCTAAATCGTTAACTTTTTTATCTGCTCCTGCCAAAAGTTCCTCGGTAACTTCCCCCACTACCCTCACTGCAAATTTAAACACCTCGTTGCCGTTCATCTTTACGTAGTGCAGTTTATTTTTAACCGTTTCCTCACTGGGCGGCATTAAAGCACCTCCCGCGGGAACCTGAAGCATATCAGCACCCGAACCCACAGAACCTAAACTTGTTGATAAAATACCTCTATTGTCCTCCACGGGCTGCAATACTACTGCTCCCGCACCGTCACCGAAAAGGACACAGGTGCTGCGATCCTGCCAATCGACAATGCGACTGAGAAGATCCACCCCTACCACCAGGACATTTCGATACATGCCAGTTTCAATAAACTGTTGTCCAACACTTAAACCGTAAACGAAGCCGCTGCATCCAGCACTTAAATCAAAAGCCGCAGCTTTATGGGCTCCCAACCTATCCTGGATCACATTAGCAGTCGCAGGAAGCGGCTGGTCTGGAGTCACGGTAGCAATAATTATCAAATCCAGCTCCTGGGGGGAAAGAGCCGCCTTCTCTAAAGCTTTACGAGAAGCTTGCATGGAATAATGAGAAGCCCCTAGTCCTTCTTGTGCAATTCTACGCTCTTGTATCCCCGTCCTGCTAACGATCCAATGATTATCCGTGTCTACCATGCGCTCCAGTTGATGGTTAGTGAGGACCTTCTCCGGGAGAGCCGAAGCGGTAGAAACCACACCGCATCTCTGCTGCTTCTTCATTTTAGCCCCTACCTTTTTTAAGCCAACCTGATTCCTGGAGTTCTCCAGTAAAAACTTCATTAACCCCGCTTTTCACCCACGGTCGAACTTGATCAAGCAAAGCTTTTTCTACGGCCCGGGAAGTGGAAGAGCCGTGACACTTGATACAAGCCCCTTTTACCCCCACTAAAGGGGCTCCTCCGTACTCGGAATCATCCATTGTATCTTTAAACTCCTTAAAAGATTCCTGAAGCAATAATGCACCCAACTTATTTTTAACACTTTTAGTGAAATTATCTTTTAAAACGCTAAATATCCCCTTAGAAACCCCTTCCGCCGTTTTTAAAAACACGTTGCCTACAAATCCGTCACAAATTACTACATCTGCTTCCGTACCCTCAAACACTTTATTTCCTTCAATATTCCCCACAAAATTGGGAACATGCTCCTGAAAGAGTTCAAAAGCTTTTTTTGCCTGTTCATTCCCCTTGTTAGTTTCTGTACCCACATTCAGCAGTGCTATTCGGGGTTGTTTCTGTTTTAATATTTTTTCAACGTACACTTTTCCCATGAAGGCGTATTGAACCATTTGATCCGGTTTGGCATCCATGTTCGCCCCCACATCCAGCACTGCTACCCCGTCTCCCCAAAAAGTGGGAAGGATCGACAAAAGAGCAGGACGGGAAATACCGTTTATTCTGCCCAAAAATAACAATCCTCCAGCCATCAGTGCTCCAGTATTCCCTGCACTCAAAAAGGCATCCGCTTGTCCCTTACTGACCTGTTGAAAGGCTACCACCATGGAAGCCTCTTTTTTGCGGCGGATGGATAGACCAGGATCGTCATCCCCGGAAATTTGATCCGAGGCGGGCACTATCT
>CAZXDQ010000132.1:0-5865 GCA_964639405.1 uncultured Syntrophomonadaceae bacterium
GGTGGATTTTTTGGGGGTGGTTTTCCATTAACCGGTCTGCTTGGCGACTGGCAATAATGCCGCCGTCCTCATGGTTAAGGAAACTTACTCCCCCTAAAATAGCGGTGCCTTCGTAGGTGACTGATAAATTGGGAGGCAGGGTTACATCTACCCCTCCCATAATTGCGGTAAGGTCCAGCACCGTTTCTCCTTCTGGTATTTCTGCGGTGGTCAGATCCAGATCTACCCCTCCCATAAACGCCAGGTAGCTACCGCTTTCCAGCTTCCAGGGGGCTTTACCGGTTTCCACTCCTCCCAGTATGGCTAAGCGGCTCTTTCCCCCTGCAGCTTTGCCCCGCAGCAAACTTAATCCTATCAGGATGAGCAGCAAAGGTATCAGCAAACTCCAGAATTGACTGATATAGTCTTTAGCAATTAACTCCAGGTTTCGTCCCAGGTAGAGCACTCCTATAATTACCAGGATCAATCCGGTTATAAACTGACCCCAGGGAAAAAATCCTCTGGTTTCGGCTCTTTGTTTCCAGCTCAGGGAAGTTACCAACCATTGGAGACCGATGATCAAGGGGATTACCGGCCAATATTCCCAAAAGCGACTGATTTCTACTGGATAACCCAGGCGGTCAATAAGCATGAGGATCGCCAGCACTATTATTGCTAAACCGATAATTAATCTTCCACTCAAATAACGCATTTTTTCAATCCTCCTGAGGGTAATATAAAAAGATGAAATAGCTATTGCAATAGCTTTAGAGCTAAAGGAAACAAATCTTTGACTGGTATATGCTGATAACTTCTTACAAAATTATCATATAGTTACCGGAGGAAAAAGTCAATTATTTTTACGGAGCACTTAATAATTCAAGTGACGGTTATTTTATTAATAGCGATCCGGTTCACTTCCTTAAATACTATTAAATGTACTATTTAATAAGTGGTTTCACTTGCGCGCAATCGAAAGGGCAGCTGGGCTGCCTCCCTGGTAAACTTCGGAGTTGCCTGGGTAATGGTTTGCTCTCACCTCTCCCGGGATGGGGGTCGCTTTTAGGCAAATAATATCCTGGAGTCCCTGGTTTTTATTCTTAATTTCCTTCGTATAGGAGTTTTGGCCTATAAGATTTTTGGGTTACAATTGACGCAGGCGGAAGTTTCCGCTAGAATAATTAAAGATAACGGAAATTGACAGCTAAAGATTTTTTACAAATTTATATAGAAAGGGGATAGAAAATGACTTTGATTTATTTTCACGAAGATTTTTTGGAAAGTTACGCTGCAGATCCCGCGGCATCACCGGGAAGGTTAGACCCCGCCCTTAATGAACTGCGGGCGAAATATCCCTTTCAACGCCCTTCCCAGGCCAGTGATGAAACAGTGCTCCGGGTGCATACCCCCCGGCACTTGAGGCGGGTGGCTTCTGCAGGAGAAAAGCTTTACCATACTGCCCTGCTTTCACTGGGAGCAGTTCGTGAAGCTTCCCAATCCGCCCTGGAACGGGAAACAGCTTTTGCCCTGTGCCGTCCTCCGGGACACCATGCAGGAAAAGATTACAGCTGGGGGTTTTGCTATTTTAACAATATAGCCGCTTCTGTAGCAGAATTGCTGGTAAATGAACAGGCTCAACACGCCGTTATTGTTGATTTTGATCTTCACTACGGCGACGGGACAGCAGATATTTTTCAAGGACAATCGAACGTAGATTTTTGGCACAGCCGCCAGAGCCACCCTCCCGATTTTATCCATTCCTTGCAGTCCTTTTTAGAAGGAAAGTCTGCCGATGTGTTGGCCGTATCTGCGGGCTTTGATCGCCATGAAGACGACTGGGGAAGTATGCTTTCTACCGAAGACTACCGGAAGATTGGCAGCATTTTAGGAGAATTTGCGGAAAACTGCTGTGGAGGTCGGGTATTTGCCGCCCTGGAGGGTGGATACAACCGATGGTCATTAGCAGAAGGAATTGTGGCCTTTTTGGAAGGATTGGAAGAAGGCAGGGGTCAGTAAACCGGGTTTGCAAGGTGGCTTGGAACTGATTAATTCCCCCTGGTTTTCTCTATCAAGGGGTTGGTGTGAACAGGTTGGTGATAATGAAATGACTTTGACAAAATATCAGTCTAAAGAAGAAACCCTGGAAAGTTTGGGTTATTACTGGCGGGATTCGGCAAACAAACTGCAGTGGCCTTCGCCTTTTGTTTGGCCTCCCTGGCTTCAGGCCTGGTGGGAGACTTACGGAGGAGAAGGAGATTTGTTTCTGCGCTCTTTTTGGGACGGCGACGAGATCCTGGGAATAGCTCCCCTGATGCTGCAAGGGGACCGGGCGGTGTTGTTGGGGAGTGAGGACGTGTGCGATTATCAGGATTTGGTTATTTCCCGGGGACGGGAAAAGGATTTTTTTTCTGCCTTGGTCCAGGAATTAAAGGAAAGGGAAATCCACCAGGTAGAGCTTCCCTCCTTGCGGGCTGACGCATTGACTTTTCAGTTTATGTGGAACCAGGAGGAGGCTGGGGAGCTGGGAGGAGTTGTTGCCGCAGAAGAGGTGGTGCTGGAGAGAGAATTGGGCAGTAGCTGGGAGGAGTATTTGGGCGCGTTAAAGAAGAAGCAGAGGCACGAAGTCAGGCGTAAACTAAGGAGACTTCAAGAAGCGGGAGAGGTAGAATACCTCTGGCTCTCCAACTACGAAGAAATAGAGGAATACTTCGAATTGTTTTTGCGGCTCTTCCGGGAGAGTAAACACGCAAAAGAGGAGTTTTTGACTCCTCAGCGCAAAAAGTTTTTCCGGCAGCTTCTGATTCGGTTAGGCGAGGGCAACCATTGGAAAATGGGGGTCCTATTCCTTTCGGGAGATATAGTTTCTATTGTCTGGTGCCTGGATGACGGGGAATGCATTTACCTGTATAACAGCGGTTTCCATCGAGAGTACAGCCATTTGAGTGTAGGGCTTATGAGCAAGGTGTTGGCTATAAGAGAGAGTATAGAACGAGGAAAGTCGTGTTTTAATTTCCTGAAAGGCGGGGAAATTTATAAGTACCGCTTGGGAGGCAAGGAAGTGCCCGTGTATCGCTTTAAGCTAAAGCTGCCAGGAAAAGGGGGGGTATTTATTTGAGCGCAGATCACAGGAGCCGTTGGGCCATATTGAGTTTTCATTCTTCGCCTTTGGGGCGGGGAGGCAGCAAAGATACCGGCGGCATGAATGTCTACATCAGGGAGATAGCGCAGGCTTTAGGTGAACAGGGAATAGCGGTGGATATTTTTACCCGCTACCAGGGAGGAGAGGAAAGGACGGTAGCTTCTTTAGGTAAGAACGTGCGCCTCATCCACCTGAAAGCTGGTCCAGAGGAACCCTTGCCTAAAAAGGAACTCTATTCTTACACTTACGCCTTTGCCCGAGAGTTAGACGGTTTCCGGAGGCTGCACCGGTTGAATTATCAGCTAATTTTTAGTCACTACTGGCTATCGGGACTGGTGGGGGTGCATTTACAAGACTGGTGGGGAGTGCGCCATGTTACCATGTTCCATACTTTAGCCTTGGAAAAGGAAGGCCTGGCTGCAGAAGGGGAAGATGCAGCTCAGCGCCAAGAAGAAGAAAACAAGATGGTTTCCAGGGTGGACGGGATTATAGCACCTACCGAGGGTGAAAAGGAAGTACTGGTAAACCGCTATCAGGCTCCTCCCTCCAAGGTAGGAGTGGTTCCCTGTGGGGTAAACCTGGACCGCTTTTGTCCTATCCCCAAGGGCGAAGCCCGGCGCTACCTGGGTTTGGGGGAGTCCCCCTACGCTCTGTTTGTTGGCAGGATGGAGCCGGAGAAAGGCTTGGATCGACTGCTGGAAGCCTGGGCTCATCTAACCTCCTCGGAACGTCCAGTGCTGCTGGTAGCGGGTGGTGAGAAGGATTCCTCTTACCGGGAAAAAATGGAAAAACTCTCCCAAGAATGGGGCTTAACGCACAAAGTAATTTTCTTAGGCAGCCTGCACCAGGAAGAGCTGCCGTATTATTACAATGCAGTTAATGTTTGTGTAGTACCTTCTTACTATGAAAGTTTCGGGATGGTGCCCCTGGAAGCTATGGCTTGTGGAGTGCCGGTGGTCGCCACGGAAGTAGGGGGAGTAAAGGAATTAGTGGTACCGGGGGTGACAGGTTATTTGGTTGCTTCCGGAGAACCACAGGAAATGGCTGCCTGTATAAAACAAGCAGTGGAAGCCGGGGATAGGTGGGACCCTTATACCATCCGGGAGAAAGTTTTGCCATACGGGTGGAAGCGGGTTGCTGATAACTTAAGGGAAGAACTGCTGAAATTAGGAGACAGCAGTTATTCCAAGAATGAAGGCCACGGTTAAGCACCACTAGGGCAGGCGGAGCTCGTACCAGCATGTTTCCATTTTTTTTCGAAACCCGAAGGCCTGGTACAGCCTGATGGCCGGCAGGTTGAAACTGTCAGCAGTAAGTTCCAGGACGGATATATTATTATTCTGCAGGTAGCGAATACCTGCCCCCAGAATAACTTTACCCAAGCCTTTTTCCCGGTGTTCCGGAGCCACTCCCAGCATGAGGATGTGGCCGAACCTTTTCTCAGTTTGATATACTGCCCAACAATAAGCCGCTGGAAAACCGTCCACTTCCAAGAGGATAATGTTGTGGGGAAAAGAGTCGTACAGATTCAGTCGAAAGCGGATGTCTTCTCCGGTGTTGGGGTGGAAACCCCAGGTATTCATGAAACAATGGTTTTGCAGCTGGGCCAAATCGTCCTCTTCTCCTTTTTGAAGGTGGCGCAAATGCAGCTGGGTATGGCTAGAAGTATTGCCCAGGGGTCCCACGGGCACTTTTTTTATGAGTGATTTCATTTCCCAAAAGCGCCGGACCTGGTAAAATTCTCGGCGGGAAAGAAAAACTTTAGCTTGGCGGTTTGGTTGGGGGAGATTGACGTGGAGGCAGCGGGCTGGTATATCTTTAGCCCTCTCTATGGCTTGTTCCAGCAGCTGGGTTCCCACTCCCTGCCTGCGGTGGCTGGGATGAACCGCACCTTCCAAAACTGCCCGCCCTATCTGGGGTTCGGGGTTTATCTCCAGGAATCCCACCAGCTCTCCTGCTTTTTCTGCCAGCAGGAGATCTCGCTGGGGAGAAAAACGGGGACGGCGGAGGTTTCTTTCCAAGAATTTCTTTAAAGGCAGATAGTTGGAAATGTTCTCTCCCTGGGTGTTTGCTACCAGGTTACAATAAGAGGTGAAATCGTCTGGATGATAGCCGCGGATATTTGTTTTTTCGGTTACCAAGGGTTTAACCTCCGTTATTAATAGAATGTAGTTAGGGTTCAGCAAAACCTAATCAATCTCGAGGAGGTGCAGTTATGGTTTCTGTTTCGGACAGTGTACTGGTAGTAACCCCCCATCCCGATGATGCCGAATTCGGAGTGGCTGGTTCCGTAGCCCGCTGGGCTTCGGAAGGAAGAAAGGTAGTTTATGTGGTTTGCACCAACGGCGACAAAGGTAGTCCTAACCCCGATGTAGATCCTCGGGAACTAGCCCTCCAAAGAGAAAAAGAACAAAAAGAAGCGGCAGATTTCCTGGGGGTCAGCGAAGTGCACTTTTTACGCTATCCGGATCAAGCTTTGGAAGACACCCCTGATTTCAGGAAAGAGTTGGTCCGCTATATCAGGCTTTGCCGGCCTTACACGGTGGTTACAGCCGATCCGTATCGCCGTTATCTTTGGCACCGGGATCATCGCATTGCAGGCCAGGTAGTGCTGGATGCGATTTTTCCTTTTGCCCGGGACTATCTGTCGTTCCCCGAACTGTGGAAACACGAGAGGTTGGAACCTCATAAGGTCAAAGAAATACTCCTATGGGGAGCGGAAGAACCCAACTGCTTTTTGGATATTA
>CAZXDQ010000133.1:0-5820 GCA_964639405.1 uncultured Syntrophomonadaceae bacterium
ATGAAAGGGAGCAGGAATTGTTGGTTAAACTTGAAGAAAGATTTAAAGAAGCAAAATATCAGCCTCCCAGACCCCAACAACTGGCGGAGGAATTAAAAATAGAGCCTTCGTATTTGGAGAACCTGCTGGATTATTTGTTCTACAAGGGACGAATAATAAAAGTTAACGATGAAATTTTTTTCCTCTATGACCACTATCTGCAGGCTTTAAAGGAACTCTTTAACCACTTTGAAGAAAATCCTCAGCTTACCCTGGCGGAATTTCGGGATCGTTTATCTACCTCCCGAAAATTTGTCCAACCCTTGTTAGAACATTTTGATCAGGAAAAAATCACTAAAAGGGTAGGGGATTACCGAATACTGCTAAAAAAAAATAATCACGAACAAATTTAGATTTTAAAAAAGATAAGAACCAGTGTTGCGATAGCTTATTCATGCCAGGTGTTCATGCTTTCGGCAATAAGTTGGTCCAGTTCTCGGCTAAGGGCCAGGGTTTCATTATTTAAGGTAGTATTTTGTCCTGGTTGCGTTGAGTTGGTCAGCACTTCTCTAAGATATTCAATTCGTTTATGCAGGGGGGGAGAACTTTCTTCTTCCACTTTTACACCTCCTTGCGGATAAAGAAGTAATTCTACAGAAAAAGTATAATTCCTTCTTTTAAAGGAAAACTCATCATGGTGAAAGTATGGTTAAGAGGTTAGTTGTAAAAAGAAGCTTAAATTATTAAGTGATAATGCTTAGGTAGGGTAGATAAAGTATTCTTTTATAACGATGAAGAAAATAAGATGGATAAAATATTGCTTCAGTTAACTTTGTTTAAAATGATTGACTAAGTGAAATATTAAAGAATCTAATGATAGTAAGAAGGAATTAAAATATCTATGTAGAAAACATACACTAAGATCCATGATACATTATTCACAGGGGAAGCTTTATTCTTTTAAGTGATTTTTGCGAAGTAGCCACTGTATTTAACTGGAGCACTTGAATGAGAAAAAATGTCTGTGGTATCACTTTGAAATTAGAACAATTAAAACCTAACTTTTTTCTAAGAAAGGGGGGCGATAATACGCATCTAGTAATTGGAATTGTTTAATAATGGGACAGGGGGATAAAATAAGGGGAAGCGTAGTATGGAATTAAAAATTTAGAAGAAAGAGCAATAACAATATCTTTCTATGCGGGGTATGAAGATGAGCACAGAAAATCAATCTTTTATTGAGAAGTATGACCTGTTAGGTTGTATCCAGTGCGGAAAATGCACCGGTGGTTGTCCGGTCACGGTTAGAACTAATTTAAACGTGCGGCGTTTTGTAAACGACACTTATGATGAAGAAATGTTGGAAGAGTTATCCCGATTGCCAGAAATATGGGATTGCACCGGATGCCGTACCTGTGAAGTGCGTTGCCCAAAAGGACTAAAGCCGGTAGAGGTGCTTTATGCCTTGAGAAGTCAAATGGTAGAAAGCGGGAAAGTTCAGCCTACTGTAAGGGATGCTTTAGAAAGTGTTTTTCTGGAAGGCAATCCCTGGAGTAAGCCAAGAGCCACCAGGTTTGACTGGATGGAAGGTTTAGAAGTTAACACTGCGGAAGAAGGAGAACAGGTAGATTATCTTTTCTTTGTATGCTGCACCATTGCATACGATCCGAAGTTGCAGATAGTGGCACAAAATATGGTGAAGTTGCTAAACAAAGCAGGGGTAGATTATGCTTTTCTTGGGGAAGAAGAAGCTTGTTGTGGCAGTGAAGTAGAAGCTTTAGGGGAAGAGGAACTTTTTGAAGAAATGTCGGAGGAAAACTCCGAACTCCTCAATAACTATCCTGCCCAGAAAATTGTCACCCTCTCTCCCCATTGCCTTACAGCTTTTAAAAAGTATCAGGGGTTGGAAGCTGAGGTAGTCCACTACACGGAGGTTTTATCGGAAATATTAGAAAAAGGGGAGCTTTCATTAGAAGGAGAATTATCTAAGAAAGTAGTTTTCCATGATCCTTGTTATTTGGGTAAGCAGAATGGAATATATGATGAACCTAGAAAAGTCTTGCAGTCTATCCCGGGAGTTGAACTAGTGGAATTTATCCGCTCTCGAGAGAGAAGCCTTTGCTGCGAAGGCGGGGGCGGCAAGATGTGGGTAGAGACAGAATCTGAAAAGGAGCGTCTGGCAGAAACCCGGGCCAAAGATGCCAAAGAACTTGAAGCAGAAATTGTCGCTGCAGCTTGTCCTTTCTGTGTTTTGACTCTGGATGATGCAATTAAAGCGGTTGGACACGAAGAAGAAATGGAGGTAAAAGAAATCACGGAGATTTTGGGCGAGTTGCTCTAAGCTAACTTACTTTCAATTGGAGCTCAAATTACTTTTTAGGAGGTGCTAGTTTTATGAAGAGCTTTGTTTGCATGAAATACGTCCCGGACACATCCGAAGCGGATTTAAAATTGGACGAGACCGGGATGGGAGTTGACACTAGCCGACTTTCCTTTGACATCAATGAAGCTGACAATTACGCAGTAGAGGAAGCGGTGCAAATCAAGGAAAATCACGGCGGTGAGGTTTCGGTTTTATCTATCGGCCCCCAGGATTCTGAAGTTACTATTAGAATGGCTTTGGCTAAAGGGGGAGATAATGCAGTTCGTATTGAAGATTCCCGTATTAACCGTTTCGATCCTTTGGCAATAGCGAAAGTTTTGGCTTCCGCTGTTAAAGATAAGGAATTTGACCTTATTCTTACCGGCTGCATGGCTAGTGATGATGGCCACATGTCTGTGGGAGTAGCCATGGCGGAAGAATTAGGGGTTTCTCATGCCTCCATGGTAAAACAAGTAGAAGTTTTGGATGGAAAGGTGAAGGTCCATCGGGAACTGGAAGGAGGACTTATGGAAGTAGTAGAGCTGGAGCTTCCGGCAGTTCTCACTATCCAAACCGGAATCAATGAACCTCGTTATGCTCCCATTAAGGGTATCCGCAAAGCCCAGAAAAAAGAACTAAACGTGGTGAGCTTGGATGACTTGGGTCTCCCCGCTGAGCAGGTGGATGAAAATGCTTCCAAGATAAAGCTGAAAGATTTTTATATTCCTGTGGTGGAAGCAAAGGCTGAGTTTATTGAAGGAGAAGAACCAGAAGAAAAGGCGGAGAAATTGGCTGAAATTATGCAGAAAGGGGGCTTAGTGTAATGGGCGATGTATTTGTAGTCATTGATCACCGGCAGGGAGAGATAAGAGACGTTAACTGGGAAATGTTGAACGTTGCTTCCAAATTGGCCCCAGAATTAGGCGGACAATCAGTGAGCGTTCTGTTAGGCACTGGAATTGATGATATGGCGGACAAGTTGGCAGGTGCCTGCGACAAAGTGCTTTATGTTGACGATCCGCTGTTGGAAAATTTTAATGGAGACAAGTACCAAAAGGTGCTTTCATCTCTGATTGATCAGCATAGCCCCAAAGTTGTCTTGGTAGGACATACCACCCAAGGGGTAGATTTTGCTCCTGCTTTGGCGGTAGAGAAAGAATTGCCCTACCTAACGGAAGCTATAGACATTCGCGTTGAGGATGGAGAGGTTATAGGAACCAAGCAGTTCTACCAGGGTAAGGTAAACGGAGAATTTTCCTTTGTGGATGCGGGAACTTACCTGATCACCTTCCGTGAGGCAGCGGTGGAACCCATAGAGCCTGCCCAAAAAGGAAGTGTAGAAAAAGCGGAATCCCCTCTGAAGGAAGATTTAGACTACCGTAAGTTTGTTGAGTACGTAGAAGCGGAAGTAGGCGAAGTGGATATAACCCAGTCGCCTCAACTGGTGGCTATAGGAAGAGGTGTCAGGGAGGACAAGAACCTTCCTATGATGGAAGAGTTGGCCGAATTGTTGGAGGCAGATCTCTGTGGCTCCCGCGCTGCGGTAGATGCTGGTTGGCTGGCTAACGATCGTCAGGTAGGGACTTCTGGAAAAACAGTGAAGCCCAAACTTTACTTTGCAGTGGGTATATCTGGAGCATTTCAGCATTTAGCTGGGATAAAAGGAGCCAAAACGGTAGTGGCTATTAACAAAGATCCCAACGCTCCTATTTTTGCCGAAGCAGATTATGGAATAGTGGATGACCTTTTCAAGGTAGTTCCCAAGCTAAACGAAAAGCTTAAAGAAATGAAAGGATAGTTAATGGCAAACTATTCTTGTTAATTGCCAAAACCTGTAGGAGGCTGAAATATTCATGAGCGAAAAACCTAGAGTAGGTGTTTACGTCTGTCACTGCGGCATAAACATTGCCGCTACCGTGAATATAGATGAAGTGGTGGAACACGCCTCTCAACTTCCCGGGGTAGCCATCTCCCGTAACTATACGTATGTATGTTCTGATCCCGGGCAGCAGTTGGTGCAGGAAGATATTCGTGAACACGGCTTAAATCGCATAGTCATTGCTTCTTGCTCTCCTCGAATGCACGAGATGACTTTTCGGCGCACTCTCAAAGATGCTGGCTTGAACCCCTATTATTTGGAGATGGCTAACATTAGAGAACAAGTCTCGTGGGTGCATGAAGATGAAAGAGAGGCTACCGATAAGGCTAAAAGCTTAGTAGGAGCAGCTATAGCTAAAGCCAGGTTGTTAGAACCCTTAGAAGAAAAAGAAGTAGAATCGGAACGAACTGCACTAGTTATAGGCGGCGGTATAGCCGGAATTCAATCTGCTTTGGATATAGCGGATGCCGGGTACCAAGTTTATCTGGTGGAAAAATCTCCCACCATTGGGGGGAGAATGGCGCAGCTGGATAAAACTTTCCCCACCTTGGATTGTTCAGCCTGTATCCTTACCCCCAAAATGGTGGATGTCGCTAACCATCCCAATATTGAGCTTATGACTTACTCCGAAGTAGAGGAAGTGGGAGGTTTTGTGGGTAATTTTGATGTGAAAGTGCGTCAGAAAGCCCGATATGTGGATATCAACAAATGCAACGGTTGCGGTGAATGTGCTGAAAGTTGCCGGGTAAAAAATCGCATCCCCAACGAATTTGAAGAAGGGGTAGGGAAGCGTTCTGCTATCTATATTCCTTTCCCCCAGGCAGTTCCGGCAAAAATGACCATAGACCCGGAATCTTGCCTCTACTTTACAAGGGGTAAGTGCGGTAAAGAGCCTAAGTGTCAAGAAGTTTGTGGTCCGGGAGCCATTGACTTAGAACAGGAAGATGAGATAGTGGAGCTACGAGTAGGAGCCATTATTGTGGCCACCGGATATGATGTTTTTGATGCTTCCCGCAAGCCGGAATACGGTTATCAAGATGCCCCTAATGTCATTACAGGACTAGAAATGGAACGGATGGTTTCGGCTTCTGGTCCTTCTGGCGGGGAGCTAATGATTGGAGAAGGAGAAAACGCTCGCAAACCTAAAGATGTGGCTTTTATCCAGTGTGTTGGCTCCAGAGATCAGAGTGTGGGTAATGAGTACTGCTCCCGGGTATGCTGTATGTATACTGCCAAGCAGGCCCACTTAGTAAAGGAAAAAATACCTGATGCCGATGTAAGGGTTTATTACATGGATGTTAGGGCCTATGGCAAAGGTTTTGAGGAGTTTTACGACCGGGTGCGCCGGGAAGGAGTTCGCTATATTAGAGGCAATCCCTCCGAGATATTCCCTCGAGGAGATAAGCAGGTAATAAAAGTTGAAGATACTTTAACTGCTACCCCCATGGAGGATGAAGTGGATTTGGTAGTGCTATCAGTTGGTATGGAACCCCGGGCCGATGTCAGGGGAGTAATTGACCTGTTGCGTTTATCCCAATCTTCGGACCGGTTTTTCATGGAGTCCCATCCCAAGCTGTACCCGGTGGATACCTCCACTGAT
>CAZXDQ010000134.1:0-5733 GCA_964639405.1 uncultured Syntrophomonadaceae bacterium
TAAGGTCTTTCGTTTTTATTTTCCCTAACGGCAGAATCCAGCCAGAAAACATCCGCTTCCCAGGTGCCCTCCTTTTTGCTGTTTTTCAAGGAAGCCTGAAGCTTTTTCAATTTTAATTCGTCGGTTATTTTTAAAGAAACGTAGGTTTTATCAAACTCGGGTATTTCCGGGTAATGATCTTCCCAGTATATGCTCCCTTCCTGTTCAAAAGGTACGCGAACCAAAAAGTTTTCGGTTTCCTCATGCTCCAGCACAGATTTGTCCTGGCGGCACCGCAGAGCCACCTCCCGGGCTTGATGTAAAATTTCTGTCATAAAGCGGCACTGCCAAGCATTTATAAACCAGGGATAAAGGCCAGGTTCGTAAGAGCGAAACATAGGCCATTGCTTTTTCCCCCGGTATTTTAAGCCCAACTGCTTTATTACGGCCAAGTCCCGATCAGATAATTCATTTCTGTTTTCCAAGCTGGCCATAATGCATCTTAATCGGAACAACCAATCGGAAGATTCCTCCCACTGTTCCGACAATATGTCCAACAAGGTGTCCAGCCCTTCAGCACCCAAGTAAGCAGCCACCCCTATAATCTCACCAAGGGCGCCCATGATACAGCAATAAGCAGTCTCCCCAGTTTCCGGGTCCACTACGCCAAAAATATCATCGTTATACATCCATTCCCAGCACCGGGTTTCTCTAAAGTCCTCAATTGCTTGGTACAGGGCCCTCCATTCTTCCAAGGTGGGTTCCCGATGATAAGCAGTAAGGAAGCCGCTTTCTTCGCTTCTCCTACTTGACGCTTCTGAGGCCCCTTTCCATTGATCTTCCTCAGCCACAGGGGAACCGCAACATTTTTTGTACTTCTTTCCACTGCCGCATGGACACGGTTCGTTTCTGCCAACTTTGGAGGACTTGGCTGATAAATTAGAAGATGGCTTGGAAGAAGAAACTTCCGGAGCTCCATTTGAATTTTCGGGGCCTGCATCCTCAGTAAGTATATCGAATAAACTTCCCTGTCGGGCGGTTGATGAATCATTGTCCGGCAGAAATTCGGCATCGTCCTCCGCCTCAGAAAGCTGGTCATGCAAAGCGCTTAGAGCATCCTGCTCGCCTCCAAACCATATCTCCATGGGATCATCAATAGTGGGATCATCAAACCTTTCCATAGTAGCCAGCCATTCCGGCATATTCTCTTTTATTTCCGCCAACATCTCGTCATACAATTCTTTGCTGACCAAGCCTTTTTCGTGCATAAACTTATAGAACTTTTTCAAACTAGCCGCGTTTTCTTTTATCTGAGCCTTACTTGCCCACATAGTTTTTTTAATAAACCAGTACCCCAAAAACATCCTTATTGCGACCACACCCTCGGAAGCCTCCCGGGGTTCTTCATAAAGCAAATAATGATTAATATAAAACTCTACGTTCTGCAAGTGTTTGTTTATAGTTTTCCTGGTTAAATTTTTCTGTTGGAGCCAAGTTTCAAACTCGGAAAGCAACTCCTCATTGTCTTCTTTTATCCTTTCACATTCTCTTTCATACTGCTGGTAATCCATGTATTATCACCCACCTCCGGAAAAAGATTTTACTCCTCCAAAATCTGAACTAAAGATAAACCTAACCTCCAAGAAGAAGAAAATTTTTCCCTTTTTCAGGTTAAATCCACCCTTACCTGTGGGGAATGTATTCTTCTTTGCTGTAGCAAATCCTCCCAGATCTTCTGCCATTCATTCAGCAAGAGGTTCATTGAAACTTCAAGTCATGCCCCTTGAAAAAAGTTTTTGGCATCTAGTTCCCTTACCGGAAATCGGAAAGAACCCAGCATTTTCTCTGCTTGGTGCACTTCCACAACATATTAGCTATAATGTAGAAGATGCCAAAAAGCTCGACCAATATTATATCCCCACTCGTTATCCTAACGGCCTTCCCGGAGACATACCATCACGTTTCTTTAACGACCCTAAAGAAGCGGAAGACGCCATGCAACTGGCAAAAAAATAATCGGACTTGTACAGGAAAAAACCAATATTTTATAAAGTAATCCACATTAAAGAGGGCTTTATCATTACTGCGTTTTTGACAAGAAAAGGAAAGCAATTTTAGAGGAGTTATCTGGCTGGCGGCACCGCAATTGCTTTACAGTTGGGTCATCGGATATCGTACGATTTTAACTGGTTAGCTCCGGAAACTTTTGAACCAGAAAAGGTGTCCCATGAACTTAACTCCATGAGAACTTTAAAAAATATTAGTATCTCCCAGGGCACTTTCCATGGAACCCTGAATGAGGTTAGAATTACCTGGCTTTAAATATTTCCTGAGGTGTATATCCATTGTGCTCCCCTAGCTAGTATTATTAGCCAGATTCATTACCAGCTGCAAAACCTCCTTTACTTGCTCTTCGTTTTTAAAATGTATATTTCTGTCATTAAAAAGCCACTGGGTCTCAAGAAATCATCTTTACAATTATTCCCCCGGTAAAGCCCTTTCATTTGGTTTCTCTTGGTTTCTTTTGGAAAGATTTGATTTCTTTAGAATCCCCGAATATTTAGAGAAACATGCTATTTATAGGAAGTATTTACTTAAGTTGCCGCCACACCGGGATTTATTTATATTGACAAACTAACACAAACATTTACAATTGAACTTGAAAATCCCAGAATGGTTCTTCAACTTAAGCTTTTGGAGATCTTTCACCTTTACTGATTCAAGCAAGCAGGAGGAAACTCCAGCTGTATTTTAAATACGCTCCTAATAAATAACTGTTTATGAGAGTTTTGCTGAAAAACTACTTCATTCTTGGTCAGGAGGAAATCACTATGAGCAGTAAGCTTAAAATTGTAGTATTGTTAATGTTGGTGGCACTCTTTATCCCTGCAGCCGCAGCAATGGTAGGTGTTCATGAAGTCCAGGAGGCACTCAACCTCTGGGGAATTGGCGCCGAGCGCGACACTACAGGGGAGAAGCCAATCTCCGACAACAACCTGAACTCCAATACGACCCACCCAGGACATACCCTGGAATTAACCGGTTCTCCCGATTCCTCCGAAGAAAGCAGCGAAGAAGAAAAGGAGGAAGCAACAGCAAATACGTACGAAGATCAATTAGACGACATCTTCTTGAAAATGGCTAACCAGCCCAACTTAACCGTAGAAGAATTAAAGTACTTTAACCACCTCAACTCCAGCAAAATCCAACCAGGGCAGACCCTGGAGTTATCAAGTTCTTCTGATTCCTCCGAAGAAAGCAGTGAAGAAGAGGAAGAAGAAGAGAAAGATGAGGGAACTACAACTGAAGATACATACAAAGTCCAACCAGGAGACACCCTCTCGGAAATCGCTAACCAGCACAACTTAACAGTTGATGAATTAATGGCCTACAACAACCTTAGCTCCAAAAACATCCAACCAGGAGATACCCTGGATTTAACCGGCTCTTCCCATTACGCATCTAGAGGAGGAGAGACCCCCTCCCAGGAAGAAGCCAGCGAGCACGGAGAATATCTGTGCTGGTGGGACGATGGTGTCCAACAACTCTATCCTAGAGAAGCCACCGCTACAGTCACGGATGTGGCTACCGGACTCACCTTCCAGGTTAAGCGCCGGGGCGGCTCCAACCACGCAGACAGCGAGCCTTTAACCGCTGAAGACACTGCCACTCTGAGGGAAATATACGGCGGATCCTGGAGTTGGACCCCCCGGGCTATCATCGTTAGCGTTAACGGAAGAGATATAGCTGCCTCCATGAATGGAAAGCCCCACGGAGGACAGAACATCCAAGACAACAATTTCCCGGGCCATATATGTATTCACTTTAAAAACAGCAGGAGTCACAACACTAACAGCGTCTCGCCAGAACACCAATCTAGAGTGAAAGAAGCTGCCGGCTTAAATTAGGGAGAATTGCTCAGCTTGACCGTATTGTTGCCCGTATTTAGGTTTTCCTTCTCTATAATGAAATTCCGGATTATAAATAAAGCCTTTCGCCTATAGCATCCCTCAAAGGCGAAAGGCTTTGTATTGGACTTAGAAAAGTGCTGACTCCAGGGAAAAGGTGATTCTATGTTTTGAGAAGAGTTACTATAAAATCTGCACAAGAATAATGTTACTGCTAGCGACGTATCTTCTTGGAAGTGGTCTTCTCAAACTCGTGGTCACGATAGACTACTCTCCTAACCTGCTTATACGAGACTAACTGTTTATTTACCTTTTTCACTTCCTCTTCTAACAATTCCTGAAGGGCATCTTTATCAGGGTTGGAACCGAGCCGTTCTCTTACGGCCTCCATGTCCGGATAAATGGTTGCAGTAATAATGATGTCCTCCTTCTGATTATCCTCGCCGTAAACTAAGGATTCAGCCACATAGGGAGAAACTGACAATAGGGTTTCAATTTCTTCGGGGAAAATATTCTTTCCGTTCTTGGAGATGATCACGTTTTTCTTGCGCCCGGTGAGGATGCAAAACCCATTTTGGTCAATATAACCCAGATCTCCAGTGTAATAGAACCCTTCTTCATCAATGGCTTCTGCTGTGGCTTCCGGATCTTTAAAGTAACCCAGCATAATACTGGGGCCGCGGGCTATAAATTCACCGATACCATTTTCATCTTTGTCTTTCAATTTTACTTCAACTCCAGGCATAGGGAGACCAGCAGCATGATTGTTAAAATTGATATCGCGGTTAACGGCTAGAATTGGAGCACATTCCGTTAAGCCATACCCCTGCACGCTGTGTATACCTATATCCTGCATATCTTGGAGGATTGTAGGGTCGGCAGCTGCGCCTCCGGAAACAATCAAACGAAGATTACCACCAAACGCTTCATGCACGGGGGCAAATATTTTTTTCCGCAGATCAATGCCCAGCCTCAACATGATTTTGGAGAGTTTCCTTCCTAATTCAAATTTTAACGCCATTTTTTGGTTGCTCTTAACTTTCTTCATGATGTTCCGGTGAATCATTTCCAGCATTAGCGGTACTACCAGAATAATGGTGGGCTGGCTTTCTTTTATATTGGGCAAAATATAGCGCAGTCCCTCGCAAATTGCTATAGTAGCTCCGCGGTAGATAGGACATAAGAAGCCGCAAGTGCATTCATAGGTGTGGTGCAGCGGCAGCACGGATAAAAACGTGTCTTCAGGTCCTATGTAGATCATAGAACTCATGTTTTCTATATTGGCACAAACATTCTTTTGGCTCAGCATAACCGCTTTAGCTTCGGAGGTAGTTCCGCTAGTAAATAAAAGTATGGTCATGGCTTCCGGGTCAATAGGAGCATCCAAAAAAGTGCGATCCCCCTGCTCAAGGAGTTGACGCCCTTCGGTCAGCAAATTATCGAAAAAAAGGACCTCATCGTACTCATTTAAGCCATCCATACATATCAATTTTTTGACCCCTGGGATATCCTCAATTATTTCTTCTACCAAGGGTTGTTTAGAAGCAGAATATATTAAAGCATCCACCTCTGCCCGGTTTATTAAGTTGGCGATTTCTTGACTGGGCAATTCCTTGTCAAGGGGGGCCACCACTCCCACTCCGTTGGTTGCGCTAAGATAAGATACATACCATTCATACCGTGTCTCAGCCAATATGCTTACCCGGCTGCCCTTGCTGATATATTGCAGGAGCGCCGTTCCCAAAGCATCCACGTCATCCGAAAATTCTTGCATAGTAACATTGGAATAAGTACCGCGAGATTCTTCCTTAACCATAAAAGCAGGCTGATCTCCAAACAGGGACAC
>CAZXDQ010000135.1:0-5723 GCA_964639405.1 uncultured Syntrophomonadaceae bacterium
CTGTTGCAGCTAGCAGGGTGGTACCGCGGGAACTTATCTCGTCCCTAGAGGGAGGAGATTTTTTTATCTGTTGGAAAAATAATTTCACAGGAGGGAATGGAAGTGGATTATGGAAAAACTTTAAATTTACCAAAGACTGATTTTCCAATGAGGGCCAAATTGCCCCAAAGGGAACCTGAAATAATGGAAATCTGGGAACAAAAGGAAGTGTATCACCAACTTAGGAAAAAGCGTCAGGGTGCCACTAAGTTTGTCCTTCACGACGGTCCTCCTTATGCTAACGGAGCCATTCACATGGGGACCGCCCTTAACAAGGTTTTGAAAGACATTATAGTAAAGTTTAGAGCTATGGAAGGATATGATGCGCCCTACGTACCCGGTTGGGATACCCATGGTTTACCCATAGAGCACCAGATTATTAAAACTAAAAACATACAACGAGAAGAAGTTTCCGATCTGGATTTTCGCCGTATGTGCAGGGATTACGCCTTGCATTATGTGGATGTACAGCGGGATCAATTCAAAAGATTGGGAGTAAGGGGTGACTGGGAAGAACCTTATCTTACGCTAGCTCCATCCTTTGAAGCCAAGCAAATTGAGGTTTTTGGAATTATGGCGGACCAGGGCTATATCTATAAAGGATTAAAGCCGGTGTATTGGTGCGCAGATTGCCAAACTGCTCTGGCGGAAGCAGAAGTGGAATACCAGGATCGCCGTTCGGATTCAATTTTTGTCAAGTTTCCCATTACAGAAGATAAAGGACTATTGTCCCAAGGGAACCATCTATACTGCCTTATTTGGACCACCACTCCCTGGACTATACCTGCAAATCAAGCAGTAGCAGTGCATCCGGACTTTTCTTATGTGCTGGCAGAAACTACCGGGGGAAGTCTTTTAGTAGCAGAAGGGCTTCTGGAGGAATTGCAAAAAATGGGAAATGAAACTTTCAAGGTTTTGGCAAGATTTTCCGGAAAGGAGTTAGAGGGAATAAGGTGTAAACACCCTCTTTATCAAAGGGAAGCTCCCTTGATTTTGTCTCGGCATGTAACCTTGGGGCAGGGAACCGGTTGTGTTCATATAGCCCCCGGACATGGACATGAAGACTTTGAATTAGGAGAAGAATATCAACTGGAGGTTATGAACCCTCTGGATGATCAAGGTTATTTTACCCGGGAAGCAGGAAGGTTTTCTGGGTTGCGTTACCAAGAAGGCAACAAAGCAGTGATAGATTCGTTACAAGAAGACGGACTTTTATGGTATTCCGAGGAAGTGGAACATCAATACCCTCATTGCTGGAGGTGCAAACAACCCATACTGTTTAGGGCTACCGAGCAGTGGTTTGCCTCGGTAGAGGGTTTTCGAGAGCAAGCATTAACGGCAGTAGAAGAAGTTAACTGGATTCCTGCTTGGGGGAAGGAACGGATGAAAAACATGGTGGCTGAACGCCAGGATTGGTGCATATCCAGGCAACGAGTTTGGGGAGTGCCTTTACCGGTTTTTTACTGCCAACATTGTGCTACGCCTTTACTCAACCGGGAATCTGTGAAGGCAGTCCAGGAGCTTTTTGCAAAAGAAGGTTCTGACGCCTGGTTTTATAAAAATGCTGAGGAAATTCTTCCCCCTGATATGGCTTGTACTTGTTGCGGAGGCCAACATTTTTATCAGGAAAAAGACATTATGGATGTGTGGTTTGACTCCGGCTCTAGTCATGTAGCAGTGTGTGAAGTTAGAGAAGATCAGCATTGGCCAGCCGATCTTTATTTAGAAGGCAGCGACCAGTTTCGGGGGTGGTTCCAATCTTCTCTTTTAACTTCGGTGGCCACCCGGAGCAAACCTCCCTATAATTCTGTGTTGAGCCATGGTTGGGTGGTAGACGGAGAGGGCAGAAAGATGTCAAAATCATTGGGTAATGTAATATCTCCAGAAGAAATAATTAAGAAGTACGGTGCGGATATCTTAAGGTTGTGGGTTTCTTCGGCGGATTTTACCAGGGATGTCCACCTATCGGAAAGTATACTTCAACAGCTAGTAGAGGTATACCGTAAAATAAGAAATACCAGTAAATTTATGCTGGGCAACTTGAATGATTTTTCTCCGGAGAAAGATACCCGTCCTTATCAACAGTGGGAAGAGATTGACAAATGGGCCTATGCTCGTCTGCAGCAGGTATTGGAAAAAGTAACTCTTGCTTATAAAAGCTACGAATACCACCAGGTCTTTCATACGGTGCATCACTTTTGCGTGGTGGATTTGAGCAATTTTTATTTAGACGTCATCAAAGATCGCCTTTACTGTTCTTTACCCGAGGATGAGAGCAGGAGATCAGCCCAGACGGTAATTTACCATGTGCTGAAGGAATTGATGTTAATGTTGGCCCCGGTGATATCTTTTACTACGGAGGAGGTTTGGCAAAAGCTACCAGGAGATAAGGAGGAAAGCATACAGCTTTCGGATTGGCCACTAGTTCGTCAGGAGTTTAAGGACGAAGAATTGTTAGAGAGGTGGAAAAAACTACTAGATATTAGGGATGAGATAATGAAAGCCCTGGAGCAAGCCAGACAGGAAAAAGTTATCGGAGGTTCTTTAGAAGCCAAGGTGATTCTCTATGCAGAAGAGCCGGGTTGGTCACTATTAAAGTACTTTGACGAGCAGCTGTCCGATTTAATGATGGTTTCTCAGCATTCCTTGATTCAAGGCAGAAGTGGTGAAAGTAACATTTATCAGAGTGAAGAATTGCCCTTGGAAGTGAAAGTGGAAAAGGCGGAGGGAGACAAATGCGAGCGCTGTTGGAACTTTACTCCGGAGCTCGACAGCAGCAACATTTGCCCTCGTTGTAATGAAGTACTAGCCCAATTGGAAAAGAGTTAATTAGATGTTAATGCTGATCAGAAAAGGGTTAGCTCTGCTACAGGTAATATATTAATATAAGATAAATTATCCTCAACAGGACCCCTAAATCAGAAGGGAGGCTTGAAGCCCTGCATGGGAAATAATGACAGAGAAGAAGGAGAGGGAGAACAGGTTAAGCAACAGCGGCTTTTATTGGAGAAAATAACCAAGCTTTCCCGAGACATGGAAAGGTTTCAACTAGCGGAATATTTGACGTTATTGAACAGCCCTCGGCGTTTTTTGACCATCAATTTTCTGGCTGGCTTGGCAAGAGGCTTTGGGTTTGCCTTGGGAGCTACTATTTTGGGGTCCCTGGTTCTTTATTTTTTACAGCATTTGGTTCACCTAAACCTGCCCGTAATTGGAGACTTTATTGCTGACCTGGTTAGAATAGTAAATCAGAAGATGTAAGTTTTTCAAATGGGTTCGCCTTGTGACGGGTCAGGGCTTGTGTTAAAATTTTATTAACCTTGGAAAAGTGAGGATTAAGGTTTGCGGATATTCAGTGTGACCTTAGGAATAATTGTATTGGATCAGCTTAGCAAGCTTCTGGTACAGGAATTTATGAACCAGGGGCAGTCAATAAAGATTCTGGAAAGTTTTCTGTATCTCACCTACCTGGAAAACCCCGGCGCTGCTTTTGGAATATTACCATACCGGACCACTCTTTTTATTTTGGTAACCATAGCAGTGATGGTTTTTATATTTTACTACTTGAGAAAACTTCCTTCGCATTACCGACTAATGCGCCTGGGATTGACTTTTATGTTGGCTGGAGCAGCAGGCAATTTAATTGACCGGCTGAGAATTGGTTACGTTATAGATTTTATTAACCTTAATTTTTGGCCTCCAGTTTTTAATGTGGCTGATGTGGCTATTGTAATTGGTATAATAGTTTTTGTATATTCCTTTTGGCAAAAGGAGTTGGTGTGGCAAGACTGAATAGCCTTAAGGGGGATTAATCTTGTATCCGGTATTGCTAGAAATCGGTAACTTTAAACTTTATTCGTACGGTTTTATGATTGCTTTGGGAGTGCTGGCCGCAGTACTTTTTTTATCCCGAGAAGCCCCTTTAAAAGGCTATAATTATGAGAAAGTGTTGGAAATAATAGTAGTAACAGCCTTGGCAGGAATGGTTGGCGCCCGGATTTTGTTTATAGTTTTAGATTGGGAGTGGTTTGTTCAGGATTGGTCCCGTATATTCCAAATGCGGGGTGGAGGATTATCCTTTTTTGGCGCTTTTGCTGGCGGTTTAATGGTGCTTTGGGTTTATACTCGCCTACAGCGTATTGACTTCTTAAACTTTGCAGATTTTTTGGCACCGTACCTCCCGTTGGGATATGCTTTTGGAAGAGTAGGTTGTTTTCTTAACGGTTGTTGTTATGGAACTGTAAGTGATGTTCCTTGGGCTTTGCCTGCTGCCTTGGTAGATGATTTACCCAGACACCCTGTGCAATTGTACGCAGCTGCAGGCAGCTTAATTATATTTTTTATCATGAAATACCTACAAAGAAGAAATTATTTTAGAGGTTTTAATCTTTTATCCGTAATTATGCTTTACGGATTGCTAAGATTTTCAGTAGAATTTTTTCGAGAAGAGGAACCCCTTTTCCAGGTACTATCTCCTGCTCAAGTGTTTAGTGCTTTTTTAGTGCTGTTATCCTTATTGGGATTAGTTAGATGGTGCCAAAAAGCCGGGAGGGGGCGCAATCAAAGTACTATATTTTGAGGGAATGCTGTGGGATTTAACGAAGAAAACTTACAATCGGATTCAGGGCTAATTTGGTCAGTAAATAGTGCTGGGGCGGGATTCCGGGTGGATAAAGTAGTAGCAGAAAAACTGCCTGATTTCTCTCGCAATAGCGTTCAACGGCTAATTTTAGAAGGGGCAGTGAAAGTAAACGGAGAACCGGTTAGGCGTAGCTTAATTTTGAAAGAAGGAGACCGGGTGGAAGTTTACTTCCCTCCCCCCCAAGAATCTACTTTAATTCCTCAATCTTTGCCTGTGAAATTTATTTATGAGGATCAGGATATGCTGGTGGTTGATAAACCTAGAGGCATGGTAGTACACCCTGGCCCCGGTCATTCCAGTGGTACTTTAGTTAATGCTTTGCTCTATTATTGTAGGGATCTTTCAGGGATTGGGGGAGAACTTCGTCCCGGCATAGTCCACCGTTTGGATAAAGATACCTCAGGACTGCTGGTGGTAGCCAAAAATGACAGCTCCCATCGAGAACTATCCCGTCAGCTTCAAGAAAAACAAATGGATAGAGAATACCTGGTTCTGGTTTGGGGAAAGCCTAAGAGCAGACAATTTACAGTGTCTGCTCCCATCGCCAGGCACCCTAAAAACCGTAAAAAAATGACAGTAATATCCACAGGAAAGGAGGCAGTAACCCACTTCCGGGTATTAAGTTTTCTCCCCTCCTGTTCGTTGTTGCGTGCTGCATTGGAAACGGGACGGACTCATCAAGTACGGGTGCACCTGGCTTACACAGGTTTTGCTGTGGTGGGAGATCTCCTTTATGGTGGACATCGCAAAGAGTTAGATAAAATTAAATGGGAAGGGCAGGCCTTACATTCTAGAAGAATAAATTTAATGCATCCCCAAACCGGCAGAGCTATGACTTTTACTTCACCTCTTCCTGAAGAGTTTCGTTTCCTTTTGAAATATTTGCGGGGTTTCCAGTTCCGCCAGGTTTGAAGGTGGGCAGGAGGATAATTGGATACGAGAATTACCCAAAAAAGAAGCTGAGTATTTTTCTTGGAGGGATAATTGGAGGGATAAAAAGTGAGGGAGAAACGCACTATCATGGATGAAGAAAGCCTCAGAA
>CAZXDQ010000136.1:0-5613 GCA_964639405.1 uncultured Syntrophomonadaceae bacterium
CGGTTTTTGCGAGCAGGGTCCGGTAGTGGTAATTAAACCCGAGAATATTTTCTATGGGCAGGTTAAGGCCGAGGATGCCGAAAGGGTAGTGGAAGAGACAGTACAGAAGAAACAATTGGTTAAGGAACTATTATATAAAGATCCTGCCACCGGGAAAGAACTCATTTACGAGGGAGAAATTCCTTATTATCAACATCAATGCCAGGTGCTCCTTCAACACAATAGCAGCATTGACCCTCGAAACATTGAAGATTATTTGGCCGTTGGCGGCTACCAGGCCTTGAAAAAAGCGCTAACGGAAATGTCTCCTCGGGAAGTCTTGGAGGAAGTAAAAGCTTCCAATCTCCGCGGCCGCGGAGGAGCTGGCTTTCCTGCCGGGATAAAATGGGAGGCCTGTCGAGAAGCATCAGGGGACACTAAGTATGTGATATGTAACGCTGACGAAGGAGATCCGGGTTGTTTCCAGGATGCTTCCCTGGTAGAAGGCAACCCCCATCTGGTTTTGGAAGGAATGCTGCTGGGAGCTTATGCTGTGGGTTCTCGGGAAGGTTACGTATACGTGCGCTATGAATATCCCCGGGCGGTAGAGCATTTCAGCACTGCCCTGGAGCAGGCCAGAGACTACGGTCTCCTGGGAGAGAACATCCTTAATATGGGTTTTGACTTTGAGGTTACTATAAAAAGAGGCGGAGGAGCTTTTGTTTGCGGCGAATCCAGTGCCTTGATAGCTTCTCTGGAAGGTAGTATCGGAGAACCCCGGGATAAATACATCCGCAACACGGAGAGCGGGCTTTGGGGTAAGCCTACCGTGTTGAATAATGTGAAAACCTGGGCCAGTGTTCCTTACATTGTTGATAGAGGTTCTGGCTGGTTTACCAGTATAGGCACTGAAGAAAGCCCGGGCACCATGATTTTTTCCCTTACCGGTAAGGTAAAGCATACCGGCTTGGCGGAAGTTCCCATGGGACTGCCCCTGCGAAAACTGGTTTATGAAGTGGGAGGGGGCATCCGAGGGGACAAGGCATTGAAGGCGGTGCAGACGGGAGGGCCCTCGGGAGGATGTGTGCCTGAGCATAAAATGGATTTACCTTTAGATTATGAAAGTCTTACTCAAGTGGGTTCCATGTTGGGGTCCGGCGGGTTAATCGTAATGGACGAAGACACTTGCATGGTGGACGTAGCCAGGTATTTTCTTACCTTCACCCAGGAAGAGTCCTGCGGAAAGTGTATCCCCTGCCGAGAAGGGGGAAAACAGCTGCTGGAGGTTTTAAACCGGATCACCCAGGGTGAAGGCCGGGAAGAAGACCTGGACTTAATACTGGAATTATCCCAAGTTATGCAGAAAGGCGCTCTGTGCAACTTGGGCAAACAGGCTCCCAATCCAGTATTAACCACCCTGCATTATTTTAAGGAAGAATACCTTTCCCACATCAGGGAGCAGAAGTGCCCGGCAGGAATGTGCAGAGCCCTGCTGCGTTACTACATCGCTGAAGACCAATGTAACGGCTGCGACAGATGCGTAACAGTGTGTCCCACTGATGCTATCCTAGGGGAAAAAAATGAGCTCCACTACATAGATGAAGAAAAATGCAACCGGTGCGGGGCTTGTGTGGAAGTTTGTAGGCCAGAAGCTGTTCTTTGGGAATAGGGGGGTTATGAATGTCCCGTGCAATGGAAATAAGTATTTGCGTAAACGGAGAAGTGGTAAATGCGGAGCTGGAAAAAAATTTGTTGGCCCTTTTGTTGGAGAAGGGGTATCAAGTCCCTTATCTTTGTTATCACCCCGGGCTGCCCCCTTACGGTTCCTGTAGGCTTTGCACGGTGGAGGTGAAAGAGGGAACAGAACGCAGACTGGTGGCTTCTTGTACCTATCCGGTTAGGACTTCCTCCCTGGAAGTGTTTACCGATACCGAGGAAGTGCTGGAGATGAGGAGAATGATAATCAAACTCCTACAGGCTCGCACTCCCCAGGTGCAAGTAGTTAAAGACTTGGCCCGCAGGTATTCTGTAGAGCTTGATTCCCGCCTTCAAAAGGTATCGGAGATGGTCGATGACTATGAGATCAACCATAAGGTCAACCATAAGGCCAACCATAAGGCCAACCATAAGGCCAACCATAAGGTCAACCATAAGGCCAACCAGAAGGCCGCTCCTGCTAATGAAAAAACTGCTGCCGAGGAAGAAAACTGCGTGCTTTGCGGCAGGTGCGTAAGGGCTTGTAATGAAGCTTTGGGTAAGAATGCCATCAGTTTTACCCGGCGGGGGATAAATCGGAAAGTGTCACCTCCGCTGGAAGAACCTCCCGAAAGCTGCATTGGTTGTGGGGCCTGTGCCCATGTTTGTCCTACTGGTGCTGCTTATGTCGAGTCAGCAGAAGGAGAAAAAATGATGCACCCTTGGGGGGCCCGTAGAGAACTGCTCCTATGTCCCCGCTGCGGAAAGCCACATTACCCCAGGGCAGTGGCAGAGGAGGTTATTTCTAATATATCTCCCTCAGAAGGGGATAGCGCCAAAGAGTACCTTTATTGGTGCGAAGAATGCAAAAGGCAGAAGGTTCTGGAAAGGCAGCAGGAAAGTAAGATTCCTTCCCCCGGCACTATCATCTATTGAAATCAATTCAATAAGGCCACGGTTGGATACAGATGAATATGGCAGTTGAGGTTTATTAGTTAGGTGGGTAAAGGGAAGTCAATTCGGTTAGTTTTAGAAATTTACTATAAAAGGGGTGAGCAAAAATGGCCAAGAAGGAAGATCTCCGTGAACAAGAAGCTAAAAGTTCTGATCCAGCAGTGCAGTCCATGTTGGATCTATCCCAAAAAGAAGAACTGTCTACCATTTGGGACAGATATCAGGCCCAGCAGCCTCAATGCGGATTTGGTTCTTTGGGAGTATGCTGCAAAATTTGCATGCAGGGTCCCTGCCGCATAGATCCCTTTGGAGAATCCCCCACTCTGGGTGCTTGTGGGGCTGATGCCGACATTATTGTGGCCAGGAACTTGATACGTTCCATAGCGGCTGGAACTGCCGCTCATTCGGGTCATGCCAAACACTTGGCCCATATCCTTTACAAGTCGGCTCAGGGAGAAAGGGAAGATTACCCGATAAAGGACCCCAATAAACTGCGCACTGTGGCAGGAAGATTGGGACTGGAGACAGAGGGAAAAGAAGATTCCCAGTTGGCGTTGGAAGTAGGAAAAGCTGCCCTGGGAGAGTTTTCAGAGAAAGAAGAGCCCACCACCTGGGCTGCCACTACCCTGACAGAGGGCAGGATAAATAAGGCAGTAGAAATGGGGGTGGTCCCCCGCGGCATTGACAGCATGATTTCAGATATTATGCACCGAACTCATTACGGAAATGATGCCGAAATCACTAACTTGATTTTGGGGGGCATAAGGTGTTCTTTGGCTGATTTAGCCAGTTGTTACCTGGCTACGGATTTATCTGACATACTGTTTGGCACTCCCCAACCGGTTAAAACCGAAGCCAACTTAGGGGTGCTAAAGGAAGACTCAGTAAATATTGCCCTGCACGGCCATAATCCCGCTCTTTCCGATATAATTGTCCAGGTAGCTCAGGAGATGAACGAAGAAGCAAAGAATGTTGGGGCTTCGGGGGGAATTAATCTGGTGGGCATATGCTGCACCGGCAACGAGGTGTTAATGCGCCACGGCATACCTCCTCTTACCCATTCGGTATCCCAGGAAATGGCCATAGTAACCGGAGCTCTGGAAGCAGTAGTAGTGGATTACCAGTGTATATTACCGGCTCTCTCCAGCCTTTCCGAATGTTACCACACCCGGGTGATTACCACTATGCCCAACAATAAGATCAAAGGAGTGCAGCATGTAGAAATTGATGAGGCTGAAGCCCGGGAAGGAGCCCGTAAAATAATCCGTATGGCTATAGAAGCCTACCGGCAAAGGAACCCGGAAAGGGTAAATATCCCCGAGCATAAAGCCGTCACTTACGCTGGTTTTTCCACGGAAGCTATTGTAGGCGCTTTAAGCCAGGTAGACAGCAGTGATCCTTTAAAGCCGTTACTGGATCATATTTCTGCTGGCAATATTCAAGGAGTATGCCTTTTTGCCGGCTGTAACAACGTAAAAGTTACCCAGGACCAAAACTTTGTAACCATCGCCAAAAATTTAGCCCGCAAAAATGTGCTAATGTTAGCTACCGGTTGCGGAGGCGGCGCCTTTGCCAGGCACGGTCTTTTGACTCCAGAAGCCACGGAAGATTTTGCGGGAGAAGGTCTAAAGGGCGTGTTAACAGCTGTAGGCGAAGCCGCTGGACTGGGAGGCCCGTTACCTCTAATTCTCCATATAGGTTCTTGTGTTGACAATTCCCGGGCGGTACAGCTGGCGGTGGCTCTGGCAAATAAACTGGGAGTGGATATAGATAAACTTCCGGTAGTGGCCAGTGCCCCCGAACCCACTGCCGAAAAAGCCATCTCCATTGGAACTTGGGCGGTGACAGGAGGCTTACCCACCCACTTGGGCGTGGTGCCTCCGGTATTAGGCAGCAAGGCGGTAACTGAACTGCTGACAGAAAAGGCTCGAGAACTCTTTGGCGGATACTTTATAGTGGAGACTGACCCTGACCAGGCTTCAGAAAAAATATACCAGGAGATACAACAGCGCCGCAAGGGTCTGGGTTTGGGCTAATTTTTTTAACGCACCTGAGAAAAGTTCTCATTTCAAGAATCAGAGAGGAGAATGATCATGACCATCGAGAAAGCTCTTGAGGATTATTGCCAGCAGGCAATTGACAGTGGTGCGAATAATGCCCTGGTGACTCAGCCGAACCGAATTGTAACTGCGCCCTGGGTGCAACTGAAATGTCAGTTCGGTTGCCCCCGTTACGGTTATTTTTACACTTGCCCTCCCCACACTCCTACCTCGGAGTATACCCGCAAAATACTGGACAGCTATAACCGGGTTCTCCTTTTTCAGCTGCAGTGGACCAAGGGAGAGCAGAGTGGACGAGAAATCAGCAAATATATGGACAACGTGGTTTCAATGGAGATTGAAATGTTTTTGGACGGCTTCTACCGGGCGTTTTCTATGTTATGTGGACCCTGTATCCTGTGCCGTCATAAAGAATCCGGTTGTGGTATACTCCATGAGGAGCCCTGCCGCTTTCCGGGAAAGGCAAGACCTTCTATGGAAGGGTGTGGCATTGACGTTTTTCAAACTGCGCATAATCATGGCTTTCCCCTGAAAACGACGCGCACTGAAGAAGAACCCCGTAACCTTTATAGTATAATTTTGGTTGATTAGATTAGGACCTTTAGGTGATTTTTCCTAGCTAGCTCCTAGTCTCTCTAACTTTCTTAATTGCGTTCATAATGATGTAGAACCATCAACATGCAAAACGGTTACACATTGCAGAACGATCCCAGGGTGACAATATCACAGAATAACTACAAGTCAGAACGATCACCAGGCAGAACGATCACACAGGTAGAACGATTACACTTGACACGGCAGCGTTGTGGATTTACAATTATAAGTGCCTTCAAAGAAAAATAAAATTGTCGGGGCGTGGCCCAGTTTGGCAGGGCGCTTGACTGGGGGTCAAGAGGTCGCGAGTTCAAATCTCGCCGCTCCGACC
>CAZXDQ010000137.1:0-5601 GCA_964639405.1 uncultured Syntrophomonadaceae bacterium
AAATATTTTACTTACTAATACTATGGTTTTTGAATTGCAAAATAGTTTAGAGGAAGTGCATGAAAATAAAGAAAATGTTAATATGCTTTATAGAAAAATTAATAGTAATTTTGGTTATAGAGAAGCTGAAGCATTGATTAAAATGGGTCTTATAGATGGTGAAGGAACTGAGTTATTAGAGCAAGCATTGAGATTTTCTCACTGGGCTATACTTGAAGACTTAAAAGTTGAGAGAATAGGTGAAAACAAATTACGCTTTGGCACTAAAAATTGTTCTGTAATAAAAAAATTTGAAAACAAAGATCAAAAGTCATATTGTCAAGACGTTGGTTTAATAACAAGAGAAGCATTTGTTAAAACGGTTAATCCAAGAGCATTGGTTTATCCATGCTTTGATGAATTAGGAGATGCGGGTGACTATCCAGGATATTCTTGCTTATGGGAAGTTGTTTTATAGGCTATTCATTTTTCCATTCCCATAGACATTGATATTATAAAAAGATGAGTTTTTGATTAGAAAATACAGTAATTATTCGAGAAATTAATCATGGAGGGAATTGAATAGCAAAGTAACTCCCTCCATGAACTGGTGACCTCTACTAATAGATTGGTGTTTTGCACAATATAGGAGTATATTACAACCAGCCTCGGTGGAGCATGGCTTCTCCCATACGCTGCACTGCGTACATGTAAGCTCCCGTGCGCATGGGAATATTGGGCCCATTATCGTGGGTAAAGTCGTAGACTTTGCGAAAGGCGTCGCTTATTTTTTGTTTCAGATTGCTGTTAACGGTGGTTTCCTCCCATTGGAAACCGTAATTGTTTTGCACCCATTCAAAATAAGAAACGGTGACCCCCCCGGCGTTGGCCAGTATGTCAGGGACTACCAGCACTTTATTCTCCGTTAGAATGTGGTCTGCCTCGGGGGTGGTAGGTCCGTTGGCTCCTTCCGCGATGATTTTGGCTTTGACCTCTCCTGCGTTATCTCCGGTAATTTGATTTTCCATGGCAGCGGGAATTAGGATGTCACAGTCCAGGGTAATTAACTCCTGGTTGGAAATTTCACTCCCCTGGGGTGCGTCTTTCAAAGAACCGGTTTCGCTTTTGTGCTGCAGGATTTTCTCTGTGTCTAGCCCCTCTGGATGGTAAACCCCTCCACGAGAATCGCTGATAGCAATAATTTTTGCTCCCTGCTCTTCTAACATCAGGGCAGCGTTGCTTCCAACGTTACCGGCTCCCTGGATGGCTATCCGGGCTCCAGCAATGGACAAATTGATGGTCTCAGCCGCATCTAAGGCGGCAAAAACGCATCCTCGGGAGGTGGCTTCCTTTCTGCCAATGCATCCTCCTACTGGTAGGGGCTTGCCGGTTACCACTCCGAAGGCGGGTTTTTGCATAATGCTGCTGTATTCGTCGGCCATCCAGCCCATAACCTGAGCATCGGTGTATACGTCAGGGGCAGGAATATCTAATTCAGGCCCCAGGAAGTGAGCCATAGATTTTATATAACCCCTGCTTACTCTTTCTTTTTCCGCCAAAGACATGTTACGGGGATCACAGATCACCCCTCCTTTTCCTCCTCCAAAGGGAACGCCTACCAGGGAACACTTGAGGGACATCCACATGGAGAGGGCTTTCGTCTCTTCGGCGGTTACTTCGGGATGAAAGCGGATACCGCCTTTATAGGGACCTAAAACATTGTTGTGCTGGGAACGGTAACCTTTTAAAACTTGGACTTCCCCTTTATCGGTGTGGAGGGCGATGGATACTTCAATGAAGCGCAGGGGTTCCTTAAGGTACTCGTAAACTCCCTGGGAGAGCCCTAGTCTTTCCACGCTTTCCTGCATGAGCCTTCTGGTTGCTGTATAGGTACTTTCTTGTTTTTCTGCCGACATTTTTCACGCTCCTTGGCTTTGGAATTTTCTATTATGATACTTGAATCCAAGATGTTCTTTTCAATTCGGGATAAACATATCGGGATAAACATAGACTATGGAAATCTCTATGGCAAAATTTTGGAAGGATCCGCTAAGGAAAATCCTTCCGGAAAAATTCCCAGGTCCTGGTATTTAAGGACCTGGGTATAATAGCTTTCTATATATTGAAATATCTGGGGCTGCTCTTTTAATCCCTGTTATCAGGCTAGGGATCCCTTTTTGAATTGGTGATGAGTTAGACTTTTTCTATAGTCATAGCCACTCCCTGGCCTCCTCCCACGCACAGGGAGGCCAGGCCGGTTTTGGCGTCTCTTTTCATCATTTCGTAGATTAAAGTAACCAGGATCCTGGTTCCACTGGCGCCAATGGGATGGCCTAAAGCTATGGCTCCGCCGTTCACGTTAGTGATTTCGGTATTCAGGTTTAAATCTTTGATCACCGAAAGGGCTTGCGAGGCAAAGGCTTCGTTTAGCTCGATAAGTTCAATGTCTTTTAGATCAATTTGGTAGCGTTCTAGCAAATTTCTAATAGCAGGGATGGGGCCGGTGCCCATGATACGGGGTTCTACTCCTGCCGAAGAATAGCCGGTGATTTTGTATAGAGGTTTGAGCCCCAATCTTTTTACGGCCTTCTCGGAAGCCAGGACTACTGCTGCCGCTCCGTCGTTGATTCCTGAAGCGTTGCCGGCGGTAACGGTCCCATCCTTTTTAAAAGCGGGGGGGAGCTTACCTAGTTTTTCCTGGTTGGTTCCCCTTTTGGGGTGCTCGTCGGTGTCAAATACTATGGGGTCTCCCTTTTTTTGAGGAATTTCTACCGGGACTATTTCATCTTGAAACTTGTTTTCGTCGATGGCCTGGATGGCTTTTTCCTGGCTCTGGGAGGCGAAAAGATCCTGTTCTTCCCGGCTGATGCCGTAATCTTGAGCGATGTTCTCGGCTGTAATTCCCATGTGGACATCTTCCATGGCGCACCAGAGGCCGTCCAACAACATGCCATCCATGCTCTGATCATGGCCCATGCGTTTTCCCCAGCGGACGGAATGCTGCATATAGGGAGTGCCGCTCATGCTTTCCATTCCTCCTGCCACTATTACGTCGGCGTCCCCCAACTGGATGGCCTGGGCCCCAAAGGCCACCGTTTTAAGCCCGGAACCGCAAGCTTTGTTGATGGTTAATGCCGGCACAGAAACAGGTAGGCCTGCATTAATAGAAGCTTGCCTGCCGGGGTTTTGTCCGGCTCCTCCCTGGAGCGTGCTTCCCATCAGCACTTCGTCTACTTCCTGCTTATCTACGTTAGCTCGTTTTAAGGATTCTTCAATCACAATTCTTCCCAATTCAGCAGCTTTTACATCTCGCAGGGTTCCCCCGTAGGTGCCCACTGCTGTGCGGGTGGCTCCTACTACATAGACATTTTCCAACTACCACACCTCCTGAATGTGAGTTAGGATGGTTAGTTTTCTCCTAATAGATCATACCTTAGAACAAGAACTTAGTAAATTGTTAATCAAAGAACTTTTCTTCTCGGATAAATAAATTGAATTATATGAAAATTGAGGGGTAGCCCATAAATTAAAAAGGCCTCCCGATGATGGTTCTTCAGGAGGCCTGGATTATAGCGCTGACATTAAAACATGGGTGGTAGGAACATGACGCAAAGAGAAGCGAAGATGAAAGCGAATATCATGACGCCAAGGGTGTAACCTATAATATCTCTAGCTCGGAGCCGGACAATGCCCAGAAGGGCAATAGCCCAAAATGGCTGCAGCATGTTGGTAAGTTGATCTCCGTAAGCCACGGAGAGGATAGTTCTTTCCAGGGTAACCCCTATGGCTGGAGCTGCTTCCATCATGATAGGGCCCTGTACAGCCCATTGGCCTCCACCGGATGGCACAAAGAGGTTCACCAGGGCAGCAGAGATAAGGGTGAAAAAGGGATAGGTAACTTCCGTGGATACGGCGGCGAACCACTCTGCCACCATCATTACCAATCCGGAATCGGCCATCATTCCCTGAATGCCGGCGTAAAAGGGGAAGAGCAGGACCACTCCGCCGATACCTTTAACGGCATTCCCTACAGCGTTAACCAGGTTCATAGGTTTCCAGTGGAACCATATTCCTAAAGTGAGGAAAATGAAAATAACAATGTTCAGGGTTAAATCGAAACCTTGGGTGGCGAAGTGCCAGACTATATAGTACAGGGCAGCTAACCCTATTAGAATAGTGAAAATAGGGGTGTTTTCCAGAATTTCAGCAGGTACCGAAGAAGACTTCTTCTCAGAATTATTATTTTCTTCTTTTTCCATTTCTTCTAATTCTTGAACAAAACCGGGGTCTATTTCTACAAATTTATCCTTGTTTTTAGGATGAAGCAGATACATAAAGAGAGCGCCGATTATGATCAGTCCGCCGCTAACCACCAAGTTAAAAGGAGTAAGCAAGGTTTCTGCAATAGGTATAATACCGATTTGTTCTTCTAAAAAGTGTCCTTCAGTGGCTACCGTAAGGGGAGCTGATCCAGAGAATCCCCCGTGCCATACCATCAGTCCCAGGTAGCCGGCCCCCGCCAGGATGGGATAATGCATTTTGTTTCCGTTTAAATACCCCTGCCGGGCCACGTCCCGGGCCAGAATAGCACCTACAATGAGGCCAAAACCCCAGTGAATCCAGCCGCAGATACCCGCCAAAAGAGCTATCATTACTACTGCCTGCGAAGAAGAATTAGGCAAGGTAGATACGGACTGAATAGCTTTCATTACTGGTTTAGAACTGGCTACCACGTGGCCAGTTACTAAGACCAAGGCCATTTGCATGGAAAATTCCAGCAGATCAAAAAATCCTCCACCCCAGTGGAGAACCATGTCTACCGCCGATTCCCCAGCAGCAGTGACACCAGCGATGAAGACGATAAGAGTCAAAATGACTGTAAAAATGTAAGGACTAGGAATCCACTTCAACGACCAGTTTGCCAAGCCTTGTCCCATGCGATCAAACATTCTAACGCCTCCTTTAGTGAGAGTTAACAGCCTTTGAGGTTAAATAGAGAAAAAATGGAAAGATGGTGTCACACCACCTCCTCTATAAATTTACTAGGCTAAATTTAATATATCATTAATTATCCTGGATGGTCAATATTTGTTAATGGCATATGTTAAAAATGTTGATGGTTGGTTTTAGCGGCATAAAAACCTTAATACTGGTTCGCATTGCTAATGCAAGATGGGTTGGAAGGATATTTAATTATATCCAATAGAGAAGGAATCACCGGGGGAGTGCAGGTTTGGACATAGCTTCCATGTTGTGCTAATATGACCCTATACAGTCAAAGCGGAGGTTATGCGCCATGGATTTTCTTTGGGGAGGGGTAGTTCAGGATTTTTTTCATCATTTTATTCATGAAGGTGGGTGGCTGGACTTTTTGCTGGCCCTGGGAATATTTTTGCTATTCTTGCTGGTGAGGAAGTGGTTTGCCGGGCTCATCATCAAGCTATTAAATCTGGCCCAAAAAGTCCGCACCGAGATAGGCGAGGAGATAATTGCAGCATTTAAAAAACCCCTGGAGCACCTGTTTGTGGCCTTAGGTTTTTTCCTGGCTATATCTTATTTGTACCTCCCCGCAGAGGTGGAAAATTGGGTTTATCTTATTCTAAGGGCGTACGTGGTTTATAT
>CAZXDQ010000138.1:0-4845 GCA_964639405.1 uncultured Syntrophomonadaceae bacterium
CTTCTAAAGTTTCCGGAAAATGTTCAAGAAGTTCGCTCAAATCCTCTACATGTTCCTCTTCTTCTCGGTGTTCCTCGCCGAAAACCTTTTCCAAGACACTAAGGTACTCTTCCATAAATATCCGATAAGGAATATTAGCCACCACATCTACAATCAACTTTTCTGTATAAGCATCTTCACGATTAACGATAAACTGATAATCCGCTTGGTAATCTATTTCTTCCAAAGATGATTCCAGCATCTTTTCCATTTCTTCTCTAAACTCGTACAGTTCATCTTCATACTCTTCAAATTCCTCTTCCGGTACATCTTCTGCTTCAATCATGGCTTCCAGATCCCTCATCTGCATAAAGAAGTCTGACATAAAATCTTCTTCATCAATAAACTGGGTGACTTTATCTTGGTCTGCTTCCACCTGATAAGTAGTGTAATCCCCTTCTTCAAAACCGCTAGGATTATCAATTACCTCATAATCTCCCCAAGTTTTGATAAACATCTCTCTGTGCTTATCAACATTATACCTCTCGTAATCCCCCAACCAGGTTTCATCAATTGTTTCTTCTTCCACTTCTTGGTCAGAACCCTTCTTGTATTTTAATGTTTCGCCGTCAGTCAATAACTCAATTTTGATATCCTCATCGGCATCCCATAAAACTGATTCTACATAAAGTTGATGGGGTTCCTGGTAGATACTCTCAATACTAATAGGCGGAAGCTGACTTCCCATTTCTCCTAAAAATAACCTTACCTCACTTTCCCCGCGATAGCTTTCCAATTCTTCAAGCTCTTTCACTGCTTCCTCAAAAAGCTCTTCATCAGAAAGTTCCCCTTCACAGCCAGGCAACAAGGAAATTAACAACCCAAAAGAAAGTATAATTAAACAAAAACCACCCTTAATACTTTTCATAATATCCCCCTTAGCTTATTTGTAGTCTAATCTGTTGCAGTATAGCAGACCCCAATAAAACAGTCAATCTTCAAATTATTTCCCGAGAAAAGGGCAACTAAAGGGAAGACATTTCCTGCAAGCAAGCAATGAAGTAATCTACGTCGGAATTGGTTTGAAAATATCCGGGACTCACCCGCAACGTGCCTTGGGGGAAAGTACCCAAGGCACGATGGGCTAAAGGAGCACAATGGAGACCAGTGCGGGAAAGGATTCCAAAGCCCTCCTCCAGAGCAAAGCCCAACTCACCTGAATCGATGTTCTCCAACACAAAAGAAGTAACTGCGGTTTTTAAAGAAGGGGAAGTTGGTCCGTATACTTTAATGCCTGAAATACTTCTTAAACCGGCATCCAGGCGGGAAATTAACTCCTGCTCATGGTTTCTAATATTATTTATGCCCTGGGATTGTACAAACTTGATCCCTTCATTCAGGGCAGCCAAACCAGGGGTATTCATAGTTCCTGCTTCTAGCCGCTCCGGCATATTTTCCGGCTGTTCGTCCTTCTCGGACTGGCTACCAGTTCCACCCTCTCTCCAGGGCTTTACTTCCACCCCTTCTCTGACATACAGACCACCAGTGCCTGGAGGACCAAAAAGTCCCTTGTGACCGGTAAAAGCTAAAAGATCAATGTTTATTTCATCAACATTGATGGGAACCGTCCCTGCTGTTTGGGCAGCGTCCACCAAAACCAAGCTGTTATTATGGTGAGCTAATTCCGCCATTTCTTTCACCGGCAGAATAGTGCCTACCAGGTTAGAAGCGTGACTGCAGACCAACAAGCTAGTCTTAGGGGTAAGGGATTCTTCTAAATAGTCCAGATCGGGAAAACCTTCTGGAGAACAAGGTATTTGGGTCACACTGATCCAGCCTTCCTTTTTCAGGGACCCTAAAGGACGCAATACTGAATTGTGCTCCATAGCAGTACACACCACATGGTCCCCTGGTGAGACCAAGCCTTTAATAGCCATATTAAGGGCATCGGTAGCATTAAAGGCAAATGCTATCCTCTCGGGTAAGGGAATACCCATTAAATCCGCTATTCTCTCCCTTACCTCCAATAGCAGCCTACCTGCCTCCATTGCCCGATAATGACTGGATCTTCCCGGGCTGCCGCCAACTAAGCGCAGATACTCTTCTGCAGCGCTGTAAACGGGCTCTGGTTTGGGCCAAGTAGTGGCGGCATTATCAAAATACAAATTGTACGAGGTCTCAGTCAAATTATCCTTCCTTTTTAAAACCAAACAGTTTTTTTATATCAAGTTTTTCCTCTGCCTCTATGAAGTATTTCCCTTCTATCTCCACGCCGGTTTGGGATAATAATTGTTCCACCTGTTCCGAGTTCTCTGGATCAGCACGCAGGGCAGTCCCGCAGCTAGAACTGATACTGCGAGGCACTGGTACCATTTTAAAATTGACTTCCCGCAAATTATCATTTAAGGCTTTTTCTGCTTTGAGGGCAAAATAAGTGGAAGGAAAAGTAAAATAGCAATACCTCATAAACAGAGAAACTTCCTTTCCTCAAATTTGTCAACTATATTAACAAGTTTCAAGATTTAATAGCCCTTCTTATTCATAATAAATCAAACAAATTTCAAGCGTTTAGTAAGATGCTTACTCAATACAATGCCAAATATCATGAACTCATGTTTATTATACTGATTTATACTGTATTGTAAAGCAATCTAGTTCAATGCTTATAAAGAACCAACTTAAATTCTTCATCGCCACTATGATCTTCCACTTTCCAACCCATGCTTCCTGCCACCCTTCGCACATTATCCCTGGCCACCGCACTGCTTAATAGAACGGAAAACTCTCCTTCATTTTTGCCAGCCAGAAAATTTCTAACTTCCATCACCGGCTCAGGGCATGACAACCCTCTTACGTCTATGGTTTCATTCATAAGTATTCCCCCCTAAAGCTTATTATATAGTAGAACCCCTTCTGGTATTACCTAAACCTATAAGCAGCAATATCACTAGACAGATACCTAACGCTACCTGTCCGTTTAAAGCCAATCCCTCTGGGGAGGCCGCCAAACCAAAATTGTGAGCTACTGCAGCTCCTATCACCATTCCTAAAACCGTAATAAAAGCATCAGAGCTCCCTTCGCCGGCCAACACCAATTGGCGCATTGGACACCCTCCAGCTAGCACTGCAGCAAAACCAACTATGGTAAGTCCTAAGAAATTCCAAAGAGCATCAGTGTGGGCTACCGGCTGTTCTATAAAACCAGGTTCAAAATATCCGGTTAGTAAATTACCCACCAAGGCAAAAACTAAGATAAAAAGGATGCCGTAGAATAAGTGAAAATCTCTAAAAAGGATAATATCTCTAATGCCACCCATAGTGCATAAACGAGATCGCTGAGCCAACCAACCAGTTAATAAGCCGGCAACTAAACTAATTGCCCAAAATGCGTATTGGGCTCCCGGTCCTTCTTGACTAATGTGAATAAAAGCAGGGGAAGCCAGAAGCAAAATCAGCCAAAAGGCAGCTAAAAACACTCCCGCCAAGCCGTTGGCTTTTTTCAATTCTTGGCTCCTTCCTAAAGTGTACCCCCTCTTTAAAAACCAAACTCCAATCCATATTCCAAAAATGTAACCTGGCAAGCCTACCAGAGCGTTTAAATCCCCTCCAGCTAAGCGCAGCAACATCCTCAAAGGGCACCCTAAAAAAAACAGCGCACCTATCATCATAACTGCCCCTATTACCAAACGAAGAGAAGGGCTGGAACCGCCTGTTGACTTAAATTCCCGGAAGACAAAAGCAGCAGCAGAAGCCCCAATAATCAACCCTATAATTTCTGGCCTTATATACTGTACCACTTCCGCTTGATGAAAGCCCATGCTACCTGTAATATCCCTTATAAAACAAGCTATGCAGTAACCCATGTTTAAAGGGTTGCCCCAGTAAACCAAAAGAACAGATAGAATTCCGAGGACAGAGCCTGCAATAATTATCAACCATCTCTCTTTACTCATTTTTAACCTCCTCACCTGATAAATGTCCTGCTAAATTTCCTTTCGCATATATTTTTAGCAGATAACCCTCTAAAAAGTAAAATTGTTAAAATTAATAAAAGACTTAACGACTATAAAATAATATAATAAGATTAACTAGCATAAACAACATGACATAAGTTCCCCAATCATTTATACTACTGAGGGAGGAATAGAAGAAAAGTTACTACTCGGGCCGTTAAAGCGAAGAAGGCCAGGTTGCTAATGATGGAGGGATTGTCAACGAGAGATAGAAGTAGCCGGCGAAGCCTTGCCTGGTAGCAGGTCTGCACCTGGTTTCAGTGCCGCCTCGACCCGGAGCCGGTACTACATCTGCATCTTTTTAATCAGTTGAGGCCAGCGACTGTCGAGGATAGCCTGCCAAGGTGTAAAGTCTGAGCCATGCACTTGCTTTCGAGTTGAACTGGAACTATAGCCTACGCGACCTGATAGAGAATTGATAGACTAAGTAGTTGCGAAGAAAATATATTTTTACACAAGGAGTAGAAGCTATGGATTTTAACCAACTGGAAATCTTCTTAAAAGTAGTTTCCCTGAGAAGTTTTTCCCGGGCTGCAGAAAGCCTGTTTATAAGCCAACCTACGGTAAGCTCTCGGATTAAATCGCTGGAAGAAGAGCTGGGAGTATTTCTTTTAGATAGAGCTTCTCCCGGAGGCATCTCCCTGACCGAAGAAGGAGAAATGTTCATAGACTATGCCCAGCAGCTTATTAATACTAGAGAGGAAGCCTTAGAGCAGCTTTTCGCTCCAAAAGAAATCCAGGGAGAACTTCATGTGGGAGCCAGTACCGTCCCGGGAAGCTATCTGCTGCCTCCTTTATTAGTGAACTTCGCTTCCCAGTTCCCTCAAATCAAAGTAACTGTCACTATTAGAGA
>CAZXDQ010000138.1:4855-5574 GCA_964639405.1 uncultured Syntrophomonadaceae bacterium
CCTGGGAAATCATTTCAGGTGTATATAACTACCGGTTCGACCTGGGATTGGTGGGAACTAAAGAAAAACACGAATCCCTGAGCTTTTTTCAGTTCGCCCCGGATGAACTGGTACTCATAGTTCCCCGGGAACACCTTTCTTCCCAAGGTTTTCCCCCTGGAGGTTCATTGCCTCTTACTGCCTGCTTAAACCTGCCCTGGTTAATAAGGGAAACCGGTTCTGCCACCCGAGGAGTTTTTGAAAATGCCCTGGCAAAAAAAGGATATAAATTAAATCAATTGCCGCGCATTACCTACATGGATAGTTTGGAAGGGATAAAATATTCGGTAAAGGCAGGCCTCGGAGTATCAGTAGTTTCCCGTCAGTCCGTAGAAGATTACTTGAGTGCCGGCTATCTGGATTATTACCACTTATCTGATCTCAATTTGCAGCGTTCTTTTTATACTGTTTTACACCGCCACCGAGTATTAAGTATCGCAGCTCGTCACTTTGCAAATTATTTAACTAAGGAAGCCGAAAAACATACCTGAAAACCTTTCTTTTTATGATTTACCTAACCTGTTTAAAAAAGCGCTTAACTTCAGATAACTAGCTGGTTCAAGATAACTAAATTTTTTTAAGAAGAAAACAAGGGTAACAGTTAGAAGAACTTACCGCAGTTAAAAGCCATGTTCTCGCCTCAGGAATTCCGCAAATAAAAAAGTTAAAGTAAGGAGAAG
>CAZXDQ010000139.1:0-5522 GCA_964639405.1 uncultured Syntrophomonadaceae bacterium
AAAAGTATCTCTACTCCGGTGATGGACTGTAAAATGATAGGAAACACTGCTATAAAAGCCAGAGCCACCGCCCCCACCGTAGTCAAGCGGGAGGTTACCCGGGAAAGATACTCTGCCGTAGGCCTTCCTGGCCGTAATCCCGGTATAAATCCACCATATTTCTTGATGTTGATGGCAATGGTATTGGGGTCAAATTGGATGGCGGTGTAGAAAAAGGTAAAAAGAATAATCAGTATTACAAACAACACCATATACAGCAACTGCTCCGGTTCCAGGGCATGAGCCAATCTCTGAGCTACAGGATGATCAATAAATTGAGCCATAGTAGCCGGGAACATGAGCAATACTGAAGCAAAAATTACTGGAATAACTCCTGCCTGATTAACTTTCATAGGTATGTGGGTGGTTTGCCCTCCGTACATCTTGCGCCCCACTACCCGCTTGCTGTACTGAACTGATATTCTCCTCTGCCCCTGGTTCAAAGCAATAATCCCGAACAAGAGCACTAATATGAAAGCCAGGACTAACAGAGCTACTCCCAAATTAATCTCCCCTAAAGCTACCTGTTCATAAACTGCTGCTATGTTGTTGGGCATCATGGCCACAATTCCGGCCGCTATTACTAAGGAAATACCGTTGCCGATGCCCCTCTCTGTAATCAGCTCACCCATCCACATTAAAAAGGCGGTCCCGGCAGTTAAAGAAATCACTATTATCGCATAGGTGCTTAGAGAGTGATCGGTAACTGCCCCACTGATGAGTCCGGTCATGCCTATAGCCTGCAAGAAGGCTATAGCCACAGTAGCATAGCGGGTAATTTGGGCTATTTTCTTGCGCCCTTCCGGTCCCTCCTGACTCCACTCTTTCAGCTTGGGAATCACTACCGTCAACAAGTTCATAATAATGGAAGCGTTAATATAAGGCATGATACCCAGGGCAAAAACCGCAAAATTATTGAGGGCGCCTCCGCCTAAAAATCCAACAAACCCCAGGACCCCCTCTTCGAATATGGCCCCTAACTGGGCAGGATCCACTCCCGGCACCGGAACGTGGGAACCGACTCTGAACACCACAAACATAGCTAAAGTAAAAAGTATACGTTGACGCAATTCAGTAATGCGCCAGGCTGTCCTAATTGTCTCTATCATTAGAGCACCTCCACCTTGCCCCCAGCATCTTCAATTTTTTGGGCAGCGGTTCGGCTAAAGGCATGGGCGTGGACTTCCAGTTTGCGGTTCAATTCTCCTTCGCCGAGAATTTTTATCGGTTGGTTTTTCCCCTTTACCACTCCCCGCTCCAAAAGCTCTTGGGGGGTGACTACACTTCCTTCTTTAAATTGGTTCAGCGATTTAACATTAATTTCAGTAAATTTTTGGCTAAATTTATTGGTGAATCCCCGCTTGGGAACTCGCTGGTTGAGGGGTAGTTGACCCCCTTCAAATCCTATGCTTACACCGCCTCCAGAGCGTGCATTCTGACCTTTGTGTCCTCTGCCGGCAGTTTTGCCTTGTCCTGTAGCAATACCCCTTCCTTTGCGTTTAGGTGAGGACTTGGCACCTCGGGGAGGGCTAATTTCGTCTAAGCGCACTTATTACACCTCCTCCTGTAACAGCAGTAAATTTGCAAATATAATCATCATTAACTCTCTGCCTTTATTTCAATACCTCTCAATTTAGCCACTTCTTCTTCTCTTTTCAAATTGTTCAATCCATTCAAAGTGGCCTTGATCATATTCATAGAATTGTCAGTACCCAGTGATTTAGTCAGCACGTCTTTAACGCCTGCCAACTCTAATACCGCCCTGACAGGGCCACCAGCTATGACGCCGGTCCCTTCCGAAGCCGGCTTTAACAATACTTCGCCTGCCCCGTATTTGCCTACAACGGTATGGGGGAGGGTAGTATCTTTCATAGAAACATGGATCAGAGACTTTTTAGCATTCTCAATGCCCTTGCGGATAGCTTCGGGAACTTCTCCTGCTTTCCCCAAGCCTGCTCCCACATTTCCCTGACGATCACCTACCACCACCAGGGCACTAAAATTAAAACGGCGCCCCCCTTTTACTACTTTAGAGACCCGGTTTATTTTAACTACTTTCTCTTCAAATTCCTGGGTTTCGCTCTGGTTTAATTCCATTACGGCTTTCTTTCCCCCCTTTCTTAAAAAGTTAACCCTTTTTCGCGAGCTCCTTCGGCTAAAGCCTTTACCCTACCGTGGTATTTAAAACCGCCCCGGTCGAAAACCACTTTCTCTATTCCTTTTTCTGCCGCTCTTTCCGCCAGCAGTTCACCCACTTTTCGGGCTGCTTCCGCGTTGGAAGTCTGAGGTAGTTCTTCCCTGAGAGAAGGGTCCAGCGTAGATGCTGCCGCTAAAGTATGACCACTTAAGTCATCTATGACTTGCGCATGAATATGTTTCACGCTGCGGTAAACATTTAAACGGGGCTTTTCCGGAGTTCCCGTTATTTTCCTGAGAATCCTTTTGTGTCGTCTTTTTCTGGCCAACTCTTTGCTTTTTCTTTTAGCCATAAAGCGCACCTCCCTTACCTGCCGCTACTTACCTGCTTTTCCAATCTTTTTCTTGACCTGTTCACCCTGATATTTGATTCCCTTACCTTTGTAAGGCTCTGGAGGAAAGATGTTTCTGATCATAGCGGCAAAATTTCCTACCTGCTGCTTATCGATGCCTTTTACCACTATTTGATTGGCGCTGGGAGCTTCTACCGTCAAATTCTCTTCCGGTTCAATCACCACCGGATGAGAAAGACCTATGGCCAAACTTACCTTTTCCCCCTGCTGGGTAGCCCGGTATCCTACCCCTACAATCTCCAGGGTTATACTATAACCCTCAGTGACTCCAGTTATCATATTAGCCAACAAGCTTCGGGTCAAGCCGTGCATAGAACGATGTTTTTTACTGTCTGTTGGCCTTTTTACTACCACCTGGTTTTCTTCCTGCTCAATAATCATGTCTCGAGGGAGATCCTTTTCCAGTTCTCCTTTAGGGCCCTTTACTTTTACAGTACTACCCTCTCTGTTTATTTCAACTCCCCCGGGAACTTTAATGGGTTCTATTCCTATGCGGGACATGGCGTTACCTCCTTACTTTTCCAGCCTACCAAATATAGCAGACTACCTCTCCCCCAACTCCCTGGTGACGAGCTTCTTTATCGCTCACTACGCCTTGGGACGTAGAAATTACCGCTACTCCTAATCCACCTAGGACATTGGGGAGTTCGTCCTTGTTGGCATAAACCCGGAGACCGGGCTTGCTTATTCTTTTTAGCCCAGTAAGAACCCGCTGGGAATCGGGGCCGTATTTTAATTGAATACGCAACATTCCCTGTTTGTTGTCACTTATATACTGATAATCTTTGATGAAACCTTCCTTTTTCATGATTTCTGCAATAGCCATTTTATTTTTAGACGCCGGAATTTCCACTTCCCGGTGATAACTGAGATTGGCATTGCGGATCCTCGTTAGCATATCGGCAATAGGATCGGTCATCATTCTTAGAAAAACCTCCTTCCCCTATTCAACTACCAGCTAGCCTTTTTAACTCCAGGGATTTTACCCTCGTTAGCAAGCTTTCTGAAGCATATTCTACAGAGCCCGAATTTGCGAAGGTATCCCCGGGGGCGTCCACAAATTTCACAACGGTTGTACTGACGCACTCTGAACTTTTGCTTCTTTTTGGCTTTGGCAATCAATGATTTTCTAGCCATACTATCCCCCTTTACCTTAAGCTGCCTTAAAAGGCATGCCTAAATGACGTAGCAATTCCCGCGCTTCTTCATCCGTCTTGGCAGTAGTAACAATAGTGATATCCATACCCTGGATTCTTTCAATATTATCGTATTCTATTTCTGGAAAAATTAGTTGCTCCTTGACTCCCATAGTGAAATTACCCCGACCGTCAAAAGAATGGGGAGAAACTCCCTGAAAATCCCTCACCCGGGGTAAAGCAACGTTAAACAACTTATCCAGAAAATCGTACATCCGCTGCCCTCTCAAAGTCACTTTCAAGCCAATAGAAAAGCCTTGCCGTATCTTGAAGCCTGCTTCTGAAATTTTTGCCTTGGTAATAATAGGACGCTGTCCCGTGATCAGGGCCAGATCATCGGCAGCAGATTCCAAAAGCTTGGGATTGTCTTTACCTTCGCCAATACCCATGTTGATAACTACTTTTTCCAGCCGGGGAACCTCAAAAGGATTCTGATACTGAAAATGATCCATAAGTTCGTTTACTACCGTATTTCTATATTTTTCCTTGAGTCTACTCACAAATTATTCCTCCTTCTTCCCTACTTGTCAATGGTCCCTCCGCACTTCTTACAAGATCTCAACTTTTTCCCATTGACTTCCTCTTTTCGGGATACCCGGGTAGGTTGATCGCATTCCGGGCAAAGCAGCATCACCCGGGAAACCGGTATAGGGGCTTCCATCTCCCTGATGCCGCCCTGCTTTACTGTTTGAGTTGGGCGGGCATGTTTCTTGATGATATTGACCCCTTCCACTTTTACCTTGCTTTCTCTAGGATAAGTAGTAATAACTTTACCCTTTTTCCCTTTGTCTTTTCCAGAACGAACGTATACCCGGTCACCTGACTTGATTTTCAACTTGGGAACCGCCATTAAACTGCACCTCCTGCCTTAACCTCAAATAACTTCCGGAGCGAGGGAAACAATTCTCATGAAATTGCCTTCCCGCAACTCCCGGGCTATAGGTCCAAAAATACGAGTGCCCCGCGGTTGATTCTGCTCATTTATGATAACCGCTGCATTGTCGTCAAACTTTATATAGGATCCGTCTTTTCTGCGAAGGCCGGTGCGGGTTCGGACCACCACCGCTCTGACCACATCGCCTCGCCGTACCACCCCTCCTGGGGTAGCTTCTTTAACCGTGGCCACTATGATATCGCCAATGTTACCCGCGTGTCTTATTGAGCCTCCGGTAACTTTAATACACATAATCTTTCTAGCACCAGTGTTATCTGCAACCTTTAATCGGCTTTCACCCTGAATCACTATGGCCCCTCCTTTCTTGACGACAGAGACCCGTTAAAACTTGGACTTTTCCAGCACTTCTACTAGCCGCCATCGTTTATCTTTACTTATAGGCCTGCTTTCCTCTATTTTAACGGTATCTCCCTTTTGAGATTGGTTTTCCGGGTCATGAACTTTGAACTTGCTGGTTCGACGCAGTGTTTTTTTATACAGGGAATGTTGCTTCATTCCTTCTACGGAAACTACCCGGGTTTTATCCATTTTATCGCTAACTACCTGCCCGGTACGGACTTTACGCCTGCCTTCTTTATCCAAAATCCAGCTCCCTCCTTCCTTCTATAGAACTGAGAGAAAATTGCCTGAGCTTCACTTGCTGTGAGCCTCCATGCTTCGTTCTTTAATGATGGTCTTAACCCTGGCAATGCTCCTTTTTACTTCTTTAATCCTCATGGGATTATCTAGCTGGCCAGTAGCCAGTTGAAATCGCAAGTTGAACAACTCTTCCTTTAGTTCGTT
>CAZXDQ010000140.1:0-5504 GCA_964639405.1 uncultured Syntrophomonadaceae bacterium
TACTACTCAGGCCGTTAAAAAGCGAAGAGGGTCAGGTTGCTAATGGCGGAGTGACTTTCAACGAGGGCTAGAAGTAGCCGGTAAAAATCTTGGCCGGTAGCAGGCAGGCACCTGGTTGCAGTGCCTTCTCCACCCGGAGCCGGTACTACCCCATGCATCTTTTTAATCAGTGGAGTGCCAGCGACTATCGAGGGTAGCCTGCGAAAGGGTAAAGATTGAGCCGTGCACACGCTTTGAAGTTGACCCGGAAGGAAGCCATAGCGACCTGATAGAAAATTGATAGACTGGATTGATAGACTGGATTGATAGACTGGATGGTTACCATAAGATTTACTACACTTGCTCTGCCCGTTGGCGCGTTCTTCAAATTCCTGGAGGGATAGGCTGGTGAAAAGTTTCTGGCGCACCTCGAGCGTTGATACGACGTGTGATTGGGCAACTTGAGCGTTGCTACTTGTTCTTGCTCTTGGGAAAGTATTGGTACAGCTCTCCAGTCATACTCTGGATGGGCATGGTTTGGATCCATATTTTACCTGGACCGGTTAGAGTGGTGAGGAATAACCCTTCCCCGCCCAAAAACATGTTTTTAATTCCCTTTACCCGCTCAATATTAAAATCTATTCCTTCTTCAAAGGCACCCACCGAGCCGGTCTCCACGCTTATTTTCTCTCCGGGATCCAACTCTTTTTCTATGCACTCCCCGTCAATCTCTATAAAGGCCATTCCTCCTCCGGATAACTTCTGCATAATAAATCCCTCGCCTCCAAAGAAGCCGGATCCCAGGCGCCTCTGCAGGTACAGATCGTAATTGACCGACTCAAAGGCGCATAAAAAGGCGCGCCTCTGGCATATTACGGTGCCCTGAGAAATATCCAGGGGGATAATATTGCCGGGATAAGTGTGCCCAAAGGCAACAACAGCATCATCTTGCAAGCCGGTGAAATACTGCACGAACATTTCTTCACCGGAAATGCTCCGCTTGAGGGCTCCAAAAACTCCTCCTTTCATTTCCGTGTCCATCTTGATGTTTTGATCCATCCACTGCATGGCTCCGCTCTGGGCGTATAAGCGCTCGCCTTCTTTCAGCTTTACTTCCACCATGGGCATTACCGATCCCAAAACTTGATAGTTCATGTCTTCCTCTCCCTTTTCATAGAATATCCAAGCTCCTGTTACCAAGCTTTGCTCCTTAGAAATTCCCGGTGCCTTTGAAAATTTAAATACCGGAATGCATTATATCCCTTGCTGAATCTGCCTACTCTTCCTGGCCAGGATCGGAAAAGAGATCCTGATAATCCACAGTGAATTCTATCAACCCCGGAGCCATATAAATAGGGGCCTCCACCCTCAGCGCCAATGCCACTGCGTCGCTGGGGCGGGAATCCACAGCCACTGTTTCCCCGTTTTGCTGCAGATATATTTCTGCATAGTAGGTGTCTTCTTTTATGTCGGTGATGATAATCTTTTCTACCTGGCCCCCCAGGGTCTGACAAAAAGAAACGATGAGGTCGTGAGTCAAAGGCCGAGGCGGTTCCTTCCCTTCCAGGCAGAGGGCAATGGACTGGGCTTCGAAAGCTCCGATGACAATAGGCAAAACGGTCCTTTCTTCTTCATCGGTCAACAGCAGAGAAAAACTGCCCTCTTTCCCCATGGCAATAGTTTTTACCTGCACCTTTATCATTCCCGTTCACTCCCTTCTCCTCTGTCCTCCTGGCATCTTAATACCAGCAGGGAGTGGCCTTGATACTTGAGAACCTCGTTTTGCGGAAGCCATCATCCGCAAATTCCCTTATTCGTAGAATCACCATCTTTGAAAACCACTAGATGGAGAAAGGCAGTGACCTTGCCCAGAAAGGGGAACCTTGCCTTTCTCCCCGCCTTCTTGATTCTTCCCCCTTTTCACCTCTTATTCAACTCCCCGCCCAGAAAACCTTGCTGGCAAATAGTAGGGCCAGGAGGGGGCTTCGCTTCTCAGCAGGAATTTTAGATTGGTGGGCCTTAACCTTCCGACCATTCCTCCTAAAAATTGAGGGCACAAAGCTTAAAATCTCCCCACACCGCCATTTTATCCCGGCAAATGATAAGAGCGCCGGAAACTCCCTTAATTTTTCCAGCCTCAGCTACCACTTCCTGCAAGCCCTCCTCCCCTTCCACCCGATTTCCCAGGGCAGTAGCCGCCGCGTCCGCCAAGGGCGGGGAAGGAGAAAGGACCAGCACGGCGTCGGCATTTCCCCGGCTAAAAGCGTGCCCGATCGTGCCCGAGGAAGTACAGATGCCCACGGGGGTCTTTTCCGGATCCACTTCCAGGCCTATTTTCCCACTTAGGGGGGAACTGCCTGCGTAAATCCCCACCCGCTTTAGGTTTCCCACCTGCATGTAGATGTCCCCCCCGTTTTCCACCACCGCTTCTTTTGCTCCCATCTCCAGCAATTGCTCACCGGCTTTTTGGGCAAAAACCCCTGCCACCGCAGCCATGGGTCCCACGTTTGCAGCGTACGCCGCTTCCGCCATGGACACCGCTAGGGGAGGAGCCCCCCGGGGAAGAGGAAGGGGTTCCAGGGCATAGAAAAACTCCGGGTGCTCCTCACCAAACCTTTCCAACTCCTCCCGCCATTGCGCAATTAACTTTTTCAGTTCTTTTGGCAGGGAGGGACGGTAATTTCCCCGGTCCACCGCCACCCATAGATCGGTTTCTTTCCATTTTACCTGGAAAGAGGACAGACCAGCATCCGCAAGATAACTGCGATAAAAGGGGGAGCGGGGAGCTTCCATCACATCTCTTCCCGGATAGTGTCGATAGCCTTTACGGGGCACACTTTCAAACAGTGCTCACAGGCTATACATTTGCTGTCGTTAAAATTCACCCTCATATCCGACCTTTCTATTTCTAAAGCACCGGTAGGGCAAAACACGGAACAGGCTCCACAATGGGTGCACTGCTCTTCCTTCCAAATAATCTGTTGCTTCAGGGCAAAAATGTGCAGACCTACTTCCCGCAACCAATCGATAGCCTGGGCGTAACTATCCTGGTTCCCTGATACTTCGATCACCATACGGCCCACTTTCCGGGGGCTAATATCCGCCCGCAGGATGTTTACCTTTAGATCATAATTTTTTACCAGGGAGTAGATCACCGGATCTTCCACCATTTCGGCGGGATAATGCAACACAATTTTTTCCTGCACCATTTCCTGGGATACCATCCAAACACCTCCCGCATTTCCTGTATTCCACCCAAATAGTATTCCCTTTATCCTTCCGGTCCTGGGAGCACAATACAGAATTCAGAGTACTTATTCATTATAACATCACTCCCGTAAAGTGTCACCGGTTGGAAGTCCGAGAGTGTGGAAGGTTTTTTAAGGAACCACTCCATAATCATTTCATATAATCATTTCATATAATCATTCCATACCGTTTGCTTCCTGCCCCAAAAAAACCTCCACTCCCTCAACTGGACAGGGATTTATTATTTATTTGTTACTACTACTCAGTCTATCAATCCTCTATCAGGCCGCTATGGCTTCTTTCCGGGTCAACTCCGCCATTAGCAACCTGACCATCGTAGCTTTTAACGTCCCGGGTAGTTTCATATATGTACCAATTGATTCTTTACTCGAAGGAATTAATTAATAATACTTGGAGGAAGGACGGGAGGAGTTTTTGCGGTATACCGCCGAAAAAACTCTTTCCAGGTTAAATTTTTCCGCTTCGCTGATATATTCAGCACACCCGATAACCAGGTAGCCGCCAGGCACCAACAGGTTAACAAAGCGTTCAATAATATCTGTCTGCACGTCGGACTTGAAGTAAATAAACACATTGCGGCAAAAGATGAGGTGCATCTCCCGCATTTTGCCAAAGGTTTTCAACAGATTCTGGTGCTGAAAAGTGATGTTCTTCTTAAAGCGGGAATGGATGGTATAGTTGTCTCCTTCAATAGAAAAACTGCGCTGCAGTGAGCGGGGAGGGACTTTTTCCACCTGGCGGGAGTTGTAAACGCCCTTTTGGGCCCTCTCTAAAGCTTTGCGGTCGAAATCGCTGGCCCAAATGCTGGCTCGATCCAGAGCGTTTAATTCCTCTAAAATAATTGCCACCGTGTAAGGTTCTTCCCCGTTAGAGCAGCCCGCGCTCCAGATATTAATGTGGGAATGCTGCCGCAACAGTTCCGGCAGTACGTGGTGCTGAAGCTTGTCATAAACATGCTCGTCGCGGAAAAAGCCGGAAGTATTGATGGTCAAGTAGGTCAAAAAATGGTTCATAGCCTCATCGCTATCCACCAGATAGCGGTAAAAGTCATAGAATCCCGGACAGCCTTCCCGCTCCATTAACTGCCTAATCCTTCTTTCCATCTGGCGCTGCTTATAGCTGTTCAAGTCCAAGCTGGTCCTCTTCTTAAACTGCTCCTTAAATTCTTCGAAGTCCCACTGTTTAACGGTCAATCTTGCTCCCTCCGTCTTCGCCGCTTTTTTGTCCATGGGCTAAGATAATGTCCCTAAGCTTGGGAATCTCGGTAGTCAATCGGTAGTCAATCGGTAATCAAGTGTTCCCGGCAATCTCCCGGCAAACCGGTAGTAAAAGTTTACTCTTCATTCCCCTTCTAAGCACCCCTTACTTTTTTTTAGGCTCTAACTTCTCCTGCAGTTCCCGGACCGCCGTCACTATTTCCCGGGAAATATCCGCCAAGGGTACCACCCGGTCACTGCAGCCGGTAGCTATCACCGCTTCAGGCATGCCCCGGATCACCGAGGTTTTGGGGTCCTGAACAATAACGCAGGAGTAAGGATGCTCCTTCTTCAGCTTAACCGTAGAGAGGGAGCCGTCTTTGCCCATCCCGGTTAGCACCACTGCTACTATTCCATAAGGCTTGCCCACCAGGGATTCCAGCATAACATCAAAGGCCGGCCTGACGTGGTGGACCCGCTCTCCCTGATCCAGCTGCAATTCATTGGAGCCCTTAAGCTTCAAGTGGTAATTGCCGGGAGCCACGTATACATTGCCCCGGTAGAGGCGCTCTCCTCCCTTTACTTCCCTCACCTTAAAAGGAGTGATTAGGTCCAGCCTCTGGGAAAAAGACAAGGTAAACCCGGAAGGCATATGCTGGGTGATCATAATGGCGGCAGGCAGATTAGGAGGCAGCTTGCTCAAAACTTCTTCCAGGGCTCGGGGGCCGCCGGTGGATGCTCCCAGGGCCAGCACCAGCTTAGCCTCCTGCCCCTTTTCCGGTAAAAAATCCTCCCTGCGGGCTGGCGATACCGCTTCCTTTTCGGGAGCCAAGTCCAAACGGGCACCCGCCGCTGCCCGAATTTTCAAGGGCAGGGTCTTTTTCAGCTCTTCCAGGGTTTCATCGCTGCCCTTTTGGGAAGGTTTGGGCACAAAATCCACCGCTCCCGCTTCCAGGGCTTCCAGAGTGCTCTCGTTTCTCTCTCCCGAATGGGTACTAACTATGATCACCGGCAGGGGAGCCTGAGTCATGACTTGCTTTAAGGCTGTCAAGCCTCCCA
>CAZXDQ010000141.1:0-5469 GCA_964639405.1 uncultured Syntrophomonadaceae bacterium
AATTAGAAAGCCCGAGGGAAGAGGTAGATGCAGTAACTACCTGGGTGGGCTTTTAGGAAAAGACCCCCAGTGGCTTAACCACTAAGAGGACTGAACCAGACTTTATGCTTTTTTTATTTAAGTAGGGGATTTTGCGAACGACATTTACCAGAGTGGTTGTTTAGAGAAAGTTTTTCTCTTAGCGGTATAACCATAACTGGATGGAGCCAACTAGGGCACCCTAGGAAGTTGGCGAAAACAGGTCGGAGCCCCGCCTGCGGTCTTCACATCAGCAGTCGGGGCTCCTAAATTTTTGGTGTTTTTTAGCTAAAGCTAAAGTTAGAGAGCTTACCTAAAAATTGACCCCCTCCTAGCGGCAGCATCCTAAGGAGAAATATGCCCTTGGGGCTGTTTCGCTGACTCCTTGATGCTGGTCTAGGGATGCCCGTATGAACTTATTATTAGTCCTCTTTAACCGAGATTACAGGTGGCATCCAAAGACTTTTCCGCAGTGGGAGCATACCCAGCATTTCATCTGCTTAATCATTTTGCCGTTACACCGGATGCATCGCATGGTTTTATCACTCCTCTCCAAAATATTCCAAAAATTCAGGACATAAAAAATGTCGCCATCGAAAAAGAGAAGACTGTACTGTTTGTTTTTGCTCCCCTTTTAGTTGGTGTAGCCAAGAAAAATGACCTCCCCTGGAAGAAAACCAAAATTAGTTTGGCAATCAATTTAAAATAACTTGTGGAATTATATTACGGCCTTGTCAATTCCAATATAACATGCTGAGAAGAAACAAGGAACTTTATATAAGCAATAATCCTGATTAATTACTTATTATTCTAACATACTCCTGTTTGGTGCGCAATAGACCCTTTTGCAAATATATGTTTTATATCTTCAACTTTTACGTAAAATTTTAAGAAAAATTTAAGTAAAGGAAAAGAAAGTGAGAAGGAGGAGGCAGAGTTAATTTGGTTGAAAAATGAAACAGGAAAAGGTTAAAGATTGTCGAAGTTTAACATTAATCAATATCGAAGGGATATACATTGTCTTTCTTGCTAATTCGGAGTTGGAACTGAAACTAGAGGGGGCATAACGATGATTACTGTGGAAGTAAGGGCTTTTGCCAAGCTGTATAAGCTATTCCAAGAAAGAGGTTGGGAGAACCCGGTTATGATAGAACTTGCGCGCCCCATGACAGCTGACGAACTGCGCCAACAATTGGAAATTCCTGCCGGGGAAGTGGAAGCAGTGTTTATTGATAATTTAGTGCGCCCCCTTTCTACTCTTTTGCAGGGCGGTGAACGAGTGGCTTTTGTGCCCCCCGGGGTGCCTTCTGTCCACCGTTTTTGGCTCGGGTTTTACCAGCAGGAAGAAGGAGCAGGGGAGGAGCACCAGGAAGAATAGATATGCAAGTAGGAGGACAATAATTAGAAATTGCAGTATACACCCCGAAATCGTCTATTTGCGGCGCTCCCCTGAAAGTCAAATTTATCCCAGTCCGGAGCAGTTTGGCGCTGCCCTTTTGCCTTTAGAGGCTAGGTGGGACATGATGCCGGAAAAACAGGATCGGGTAAATGATCTGGTGTTTACCCTGGAGCCGGGCACGGATTATAACCGGGTAGAAGAAAGGTTGGAGCGAGAGCTGGAGCCCTTAAGGAGGGATTGAAAGGTATCCCCGGGAAGACCACGTTAGCCACTTTACCCTGCAGGAGCAAATGGAGATGGTGGGGGCTTCTTTTTCCCGATGGTTATCCTTGCCGTAGCTGGGCTGATCATCCTGGTTATGCTCTATCGGATGGTAGAGCAACAGAGGATACAAATTGGTATTCTAAAAGCCATGGGATAAACCAACCGGGAAGTGCTGGTTATTCCCCAGGTTGCCCTTTACACTTACCAGGGTTAAGACTAGGTATTCATATACAGATTAATAAAGGAGAGCTTTGCATAAGTTTTGCATAATAGGTATGGTCGTTTCCCTTGTTCCATCTCCTTCTCCTGAACACCCGGGCCCCTTGCCCGGGATCGCTGTTTAGCTCTGGTGGCTGCAAACTTTTCCCTGGCTATGGAATTAAATTGCATATGAAAAAATATATTGACAGCTTTAGTTATATTCAGTATTATATAGTGATCAATAAAACTATTTATATAGTTATACTTGGGGAGCTATCTTCCATTTACAGCCCTGGGGGTTACAGGCAGGTAGTTGCCAAGTATGGCTGATTTCAAAAGGAGGCAGGAAAGGTGACCACGGCTACTCAACAGCATCAGTATTTTCATCTTAAAGAACGGGCTTGGGAGAAAAAGCGTGAAAGGCAAGATAGCACGGTGGTTTATATAGGCGCAGCTACTTGTGGTCAAGCTGCTGGCGCCAGTAAAGTTAAAAATGCCTTTAATCGGGAGATTAGGAGATTGAACCTGGAGGTAGAAGTAAAAGAGGTAGGCTGTATGGGGCATTGCTATGCAGAGCCTTTAGTCATAATTGACAAACCTGGCTTCCCCTCTATTACTTATGGCAAGGTGGACGAAGCAATGGTGGAAAAACTGGTAAAGGAATTTATTTTTGGGAACCACCCTTGCTATGAGCATGCCCTGGCAGCTTTAGAGCCCAGCGAAGAACTCACCTCTTTTTCCGAACTTCCCAGGGAAGCTCACGAAAAAAAGGTGTTATTAGAGCACAGCGGGGTTATAGATCCCCAGGACATTGAAGACTATATATCCCGGGATGGTTACGCTGCTCTGGCCAAAGCTTTAACCATCAGTCCCCCAGAGGTTATCGAAGAAGTTAAAAAATCCGGTTTGCGGGGTCTGGGAGGAGCTGGCTTTCCTGCCGGCGATAAATGGGAAGCTTGCCGCAACCAACCCTCCCAGGTGCGCTATGTAATATGCAACGGTGATGAAGGCGATCCGGGGGCTTTTATGGACCGCAGCTTAATGGAATCTAATCCCCACCAAATAATAGAAGGAATAATTATCGGTGCCTATGCGGTAGGAGCTGGTAAAGGTTATATATACGTAAGGGACGAATACCCCTTGGCTATAAAGCATCTGGAAACAGCCTTGGAACAAGCTCGGGAGTACGGTCTGTTGGGAGAATCTATTTTGGGCTCGGATTTTTCTTTTGATCTGGAATTATTTATAGGGGCGGGAGCTTTTGTTTGCGGAGAGGCAACTGCCCTGGTCCAATCTATTGAAGGCAGGGCAGGCCTACCCCAAACTCGTCCTCCCAGAGTGGCTGAAGCAGGTCTGTGGGGTAAGCCTACCCTTCTCAATAACGTAAAAACTTTTGCTTATGTTCCCACTATCCTTAAACAGGGAGCGGACTGGTTCAGATCCTTGGGCACTTCTTCTTCCCCGGGGACTGCTGTTTTTGCCCTGGTAGGCAAAGTTAAACATACTGGTCTGGTGGAAGTCCCCATGGGAACTACTTTGCGCACTTTGATTTTTGACATAGGTGGAGGAGTACCCCGAGGGAAACGATTCAAGGCAGTTCAGCTGGGAGGACCTTCTGGTGGCTGTCTTCCCGAATCTGCCCTGGATATCCCCCTGGATTTTGAATCTCTGCCAGAAGCTGGCGCGATAATGGGTTCGGGGGGACTGGTGGTTATGGATGAAGAAGACTGCATGGTAGCCATGGCCCGCTACTTTTTAGAATTTACCCAGCTCGAATCCTGCGGCAAATGCACCTTCTGCCGGATAGGGACTAGACACATGCTGCAAATTCTGGACCGCATTACCAGGGGAGAAGGCACCCTGGAGGAACTAAATCTATTGGAGCAGCTAGCGGAAGATGTTCGGCTTGGTTCCCTGTGTAATTTAGGCTTAACTGCACCCAACCCGGTCCTGACTACTTTGCACTATTTTAGAGAGGAGTACCTGGCTCATATTGAAAAGGGGCGATGTCCTGCAGGTATGTGCAGGGAACTTATAACTTATTATATAGATCCGAAAAGATGTAACAAGCCATGTATGACCTGTATCAGCATATGTTCTATGCAACGCCCCTACTGCCCCATTCCGCGGGAGGAGTACTGCAGCGAATGTGTGGAGGTGTGTCCCAGCGAAGCCATAAAGTCCCGTCTCGACGGGATTAAAGAGATTGTCCAAAAAAAATGCACCAAATGCGATGAATGCCGAAAAGCCTGCCCGGAAGATTATGATGCGGTGGTTAAACTTTCCCCTCCCCCTAATACTAACCTTGAAGGATTTAACCGCCAGGCTGTCTATACATGACGGGTTTATTAGGTGTCCTGGGCAAAAACATCGTGCAGGCATCTTAGCTCTGGCATTAATAAGGGCGATTGATAAAGTCTATACTGCCGGGGGTTTTGCTTACAGAGAACTGCGAAAGCACAGCTTGCAGTAGCTGGGGCTGGAGCAAGCCCTTTCTAACGGTAGTTCTAATCCCCCTTTATTCCGCTGGGCTTATTTTTGTTGGATACTTGGCTTACTTGGCTGCAAATCTAGTGAGGAAGGACAAAGTTTAAGGTGGCCTTCTCTGTTGCTTCAATTAGCAGATAAAAAGATGGCTATTTTCCTATAAAGTTAGGCTTTCTTTTTTCCAAGAAGGCAGTTAGCCCTTCTTTGGAGTCTTCACTTTTGACACAATCAGTTTGGAATTTATATTCTTCGTCTATGATTTCGTCAAATTCTTTAAATTTACATCTATTAATTAAAGCTTTCATACCTCCCAGGGCTTTGGTAGGGCCAGAGGCAAGTTCAGTGGCTAATTCCCAGGTGGACATTTCCAGTTGTTCAGAAGAAACCACCTGATTGACGAGGTTTAATTCTTTGGCTTCCTGAGCGTAAACGGTTCTTCCCGTCATTAAAAGCTCGGTAGCCTTGGCTGCCCCCAGCATCTGGGTGAGCAGGTAGATGCCTCCCATATCATTAACCAGGCCTATATTAGCAAAATTTTGTATAAATTTGGCTTCTTCAGTACATACCCGAAAGTCGCACGCCAGGGCCAAATTAAATCCGGAAGCTGCAGCCGCGCCTCTAATGGATGCTATTACCGGTTTTCTAAGGTCTCTTATTCTCAGAGTGGGCAGAGCAGTTTTTCTAATAATGGACCTTGCACTATCTGAATCTCTCTGGAGAGTTTTTATGTCTACTCCTGAACAAAAGTTTTTGCCTGCTCCAGTTAAGATCACAGCCCTTATATCTTCCTTGGTTGCGCATATACTGATTGATTTGGATAGCTCGTCCGCCAGTTCTTCATCAATGGGATTAAGATACTTGGGGTTATTAAGAGTAATTGTGGCAATGTTATCCTGTACTTCGAAAATTATTTTTTCCCCAGTCATAAACACTCCTCCCCTTTCGGTTCCCTGAAGGTATTGTTAAAGCAAAACTACTAATTATCAACAGTAAAAAGATTCTGACATTAATTATAGCAAAAAAGCTACCCCCTTTCAAGATAAAGGAGGGAGTTCAACTTCTATTATAAGAAATATTTAGGGGGGACCTCTATCTCTTTC
>CAZXDQ010000142.1:0-5467 GCA_964639405.1 uncultured Syntrophomonadaceae bacterium
CACCTCCTGAAAAAGGGATATTTCCTAATCCGGTAAAAAAATTGTATAATAAAATAAGCACCAGGAAAAATTTCTCGCAGCTGATTATTTTAAACTGATTTACCCTCGAGAAAAGGGGTACTTTAATTTAAACCCATTCAAAAACAGCTGCCGGGGATTATTCCTGGCATTCCGGGGGTGAAGAGATGTTTTCTTTCATGCAGGAAAAAAGAGATCCGGGTTCCTATAAAGGAGCCATGGAAAACAGCGTAAAAATCCTGACCCAAAAAGATCCCGTCCAGATAGCCCGCTGGTCAGGGGGAATGTATCGACCAGATTTTTCTTCCCTTCTGCTCTCCAGCCTGGGGCAACTACTGCAGGTGGAATTACCCCAGGGGGAAGTTTATTTCAAAGGCACTCAGCAGAAGCCCCTGTGGCAGTGGCGATTGATAACTACCAACTATTTGGGAAGAGCCCACGGCACTCCTCTTGCTGGAAACTTGATATCCTTTCGCGAGCTGGAGGGCGGGGGTACTTTTTTGCCCGCTTTCCAGAAAAGTGCCATTGCCCGCTTAGTCAAAATAGCCGAGGAAAATTCTATCGCCGATATAAACAATGCCTGCCTGCAGTTGGGAGGAGAACTGGGAAGTCGGGGTGATGCAGGAGCTCTTCTACACTTCTATCCCCGTTTTCCAGTTACGGTGGTTTTCTGGAAGGGAGATGAAGAAATTGTTTCGTCCGCCAACCTGCTCTTTGACGAAACTGCCAACCACTACCTGCACACTGAAGACATTGCAGTAGTGGGGGAATTGGTAGCTTACTTCCTGGAACGACTTTGCAGGGGTGACAGTTAAAACTATCTCCAAAGAATTATTTGCCAGGCGGCAATTTTAAAGATGCCCATAGAGCAACCTCCTAGATTACATTAACCTGCTAGCAACTTAAACCTGGTAGCTAAAAGGGGGCAGGAGCTTGGTTATTGAAGATATCAGCCCGATAATTTTTTCCCTGGGACCAATAGAAGTTCGCTGGTACGGAGTGATGATAGCCCTGTCGTTTGTTATTGGGAGTTACCTTTTCCTCAAACACGGCAAACAAAAAGGAATCAACGAAGATATCCTGCTTACCGCCATTATTGCCATCATTGTCGGCGGAGTGGTAGGAGCAAGGTTAATTTACGTCCTGACCAACTTTCCATATTTTGTAGAAAACCCGGAACAAATAATCCGGTTAGATCGGGGAGGTTTAGCTTTTCACGGAGCACTGCTAGGGGGGCTATTGGGAGGCTGGCTGATAGCATACCTCAACCGCCTGCGGCTCCACGACTTTTTGGATTTAGCGGTTCCCGGCATTGCTATCGGTTACATGCTGGTACGGACTGCCAACATCTTCAACCAAGAAGTCCTGGGAAGATTTGCCGCCGAGTTGCCCTGGGATAGACACCCGGCCCAGGTATACGGGATTCTTATTGGATTGATCCTCCTTCTCCTGCATTATTACTGGATTCAACATCCCCGGAACCGACCGGGGATGCTGTTCTGGTCCTTTATCTTTCACTATTCCTTGCTCCGGGGAGTTATCGAAGAGACCTTCCGGGATAACCCCCTTTACCTGGGGGGATACATCAGCGAGGCCTGGGGAATAGGCTTCTTCACCCTAACCCAAATCTTCACTCCTCCTCTACTGCTCCTGGCCTGGTATATGAGGCAGCGGGCCAGCACCATGCCCCAGATGGAATATTCATCCTCAAAAGCTTCCATCCCCTCTCCTCCTAAAAAGAAGAAAAAGAAAAGAAAATCCAAAAAGAGCAAGTAGGTGGTTCCCCCAGAAAGAAAAATTGCGGAAATTTTTAAGTTTACAGGCGGTGTATTTTGCTGCCAGTAGATTCCAGGAAATGAACAAAATCCTGCCAGGGTATAGTAACCGTAGCAGTGTTCACATTGGGATGGAAATTCACGTAAGGGTATTTTTCCAGATCCGCATCCAGCACCACTTCCACCTGGTTCTCCTGGTCATTAATCAACCCCAGGGGAGAAACTGCCCCGGTAGTAAGACCAAGATATTTCTCCAACCTGCGGTCTGAAGCAAAGCTCAGTTTTCCCACCTGCAATTTCTCGGATATATCAGCCAAGGAAGCGTTTTTTGAGCGCTCCAAGGTTACCAGAAAATGTCGCTTGCCTTTGTTGTCCCGGAGAAACAAGTTTTTGGTGTGGGCCCCTTGGATGTCCTTCCAGTACTCTTCCGCTTCTTCTACTGTATAAACAGGAGGGTGGGGATGGCGGGTATAATTTATGCCTAAACTCTCCAGATAACGGTATACCTGGTTTTCTTCTTCCAAATCCTCTGGTTTTTCCAAGTCTTTCCCCTCCGTTTCCTGAGAACGTTTTTCCTCGCTCAAAAATACCAGCCCCTTTCTCTCACTAGACCAGGCGCCCCTCATAATAAGCGGGAAACTCGGAGCATAGTTCTTCCACTTCCTGAGCTAAATTCCGCAGGACTTCTTCCTGGGAACCATGATCCACCGCTTTCTTCATAATACGAGCCAAACGTCTCATCTCTTCCGGACCCATCCCCCGGGTAGTAACGGTAGAAGTTCCCAACCGCACTCCGCTGGTTATTTTAGGCCCGCGGGGATCAAAGGGGACTGCGTTTTTGTTGCAGGTAATACCTATACTTTCCAGCAGTTCTTCTGCCTCTCGGCCGGTAATATTCTGCTGCTGTAAATCCACCAGGACCATATGGTTGTCCGTTCCCCCGGTAACCAATTGGAATCCTTGGGCCAGCAGCTCCTCCGCCAAGACCTCCGCATTTTCTTGGATACCTTCCTGGTAGCTGCTAAAAGAAGAATCCATGGCTTCTTTAAAGGAAACCGCTTTGGCAGCAATCACATGCATCAGCGGACCGCCCTGAATACCAGGAAACACAGCTTTGTCTATGGCGCGGGCGTATTTTTGGGGACAGAGGATCAAACCTCCCCTGGGTCCCCTCAATGTCTTATGAGTTGTAGAAGTAACAAAATCAGCGTGAGGGATTGGTGAAGGATGCAACCCAGCTGCCACCAGTCCAGCTATATGGGCAATATCGGCCATCAGGTAAGCTCCGCATTCCCGGGCAATCTCGCCAAAAGCAGCAAAGTCCAAGGAGCGGGGATAAGCGCTTATACCTGCCACTATCATATGGGGCTTCTCCTGGAGAGCAACCCTGCGCACTTCTTCCATGTCTAAGCATCCGGTCTCCCTGGAAACCCCATAGGAAACCGCCTGATACTGATTGCCGGAGATATTAACCGGACTCCCGTGGGTTAGATGCCCTCCGTGGGCTAATTCCATGCCTAAAATTTTATCTCCCGGCTTCAAAGTAGCATAGTACACTGCCAAATTAGCAGAAGAACCGGCATGGGGTTGGACGTTAGCGTGTTCTGCCTGGAACAGTTTACAAGCCCTTTGGATGGCTAACTCTTCCACTGTGTCTACGTGTTCGCAGCCTCCATAATAACGGGCCTGGGGGTAACCTTCCGCATATTTATTGGTTAATTCGGACCCCTGAGCCTCCAAAACCGCCCTGCTGACCATGTTTTCGGAAGCAATCAGTTCAATTTTTTGATCCTGGCGCTGCCCTTCTTTTTTTATGGCCTGATAAATCTCCGGGTCAGTTTGGCTCAAATTGCTAAAAAATATACTTTCGCTGGTACCTTTCAACTCAAACCTCCCTCCCTCTCAACTGGCTTTATGCATCAGATTCTCTTTGGCTATAACTTAACACAAATGTTAACCGTTTGCCACTAAAATATGGAGCTAAAGCTTCTTAAACATAGGGGCAGACGCAAGGTCTGCCCCCCTCATAAGTGACACCTATAAATTCAATACCGGTAAAGGCTATTTATTTTTCTTGGTCTGTGCCACTTTAGAGTCAGCCTTCTCTATGATATCTTTCATTTTTTCTTCCACCCCTGAAGGTAGAGGCTCAGGTTGGTGGGTATTGAGAATTTCCTGTAGCTGCTGGCCCACGTGATCGATGATGGTCTTTCTACCCCTGGCATTCCAGGTCTCCACGTTATGCCTGTCCAGTAGGGTGGGGAAATAGAACTCATCTTTGTAATGCCGGTGGGTATGAGAAGTAGTCAAGAAGTTTCCTCCCGGCCCTACTTGATCTATAAGATCCGGAGCCAAATGCTCTTCATCCACGGTAATACCCTTGCCCAGATGCTTGACCATGCCAATTATTTCATTGCACAAGACCAACATTTCCAGGGAACCATTCAAGCCGCTATCCAGGTAGCCAATATCGTGGACCAAGCTAGCTCCCGACAGAAAAGCGGTTTCAATAGAAATCTGGGCTTCTATAGCTGCTTGCTCGTCCACAACTCGGGCGTCAGTGCAGCCTGCCGTGGAAAACATGGGTATATTAAGATATTTAGAAACATCGGTTAACGCGGCAGAAGAGAGACTCATTTCCGGAGCCCCATAGCAATAGTTGGAAGTTTTCATATCCATAACCGTAACCACTCCACCCATAACAAAAGGCATTCCCGGTTTTTTAAGATAACTCAACACCAGCCCTTGCAAACTCTCCGCCAGGGTCTGAGCCAGCATGCCCGCCAGGCTGGCCGGGGCAGTAGCTCCTGCACTGGGGCAGGGAGTGTAAATGACCGGGATAGAATTCTCCGCACAGAACAGAAGTTTTTCCAAGCACTCGTTGCTGTGAGCCAGGGGAGAGCTGGGTTCAATATAAACGGCAAATCGGGGATTCAAACGAAACTGATCTTCGCTGCCGGTGATCAGGAGTTCCATTTGGTATAGATCCTGGAGCCCCTCTCTATCCACAGCGGTAAGTACCAGAGGCTTCTTGGTCCCTTTCACCATAGAAAAGTACTGGTGACGATCATACGTTTCATCATGAGGAACATCAGAAGCCAAGCCGAGGGACATGAAAAAGTCAAGATGAGGAAGGGAGTCTACTACCCGGGCTGCTTCATACACGTCCTGCCTGGTGTAGCGGCGTCGTTCTCCCGTCTCCTGGTCGTAAATAAAGGGGCAATCGGATCCGGTGCCAAAATTAACTTCATTCCTGCCCAAGTAGACGCTCCGCTTCCCGTCCCGGGAGCTTAAAGCAATCTTGCTAGGGGCCTCCCGGAGGGCTCGTAAAGTTAGCCAGGAGGGTATTTTAACCAGGTTTTCATCTGTCACCTGGGCATCACTTTTCCGGAAAAGTTCCAGGGCTTCTTCATTGAAGAACCTTCCTCCAACCCTTTCCATTATTTCCAGGGCGCCCCGGAAAATCATTTCTCTTTCATCCTGGGACAGTACCGAAAATTGGGGGGTGCTGTAATGTACCTGATTTACCTGCATTACTGTTTTACCTCATCCACAATTTTTTGGGCTATTTCCATAGCAGCCGTAGCGCTGGGACCATAGGCGTCAACGCCATTTTCGTCACAAAATGCCTGATCAATAACCGCACCCCCGGCCATGGTTTTGACGCTGTCCCT
>CAZXDQ010000143.1:0-5424 GCA_964639405.1 uncultured Syntrophomonadaceae bacterium
CTTTATAGTCTCGTTAAGTTTGATTATCCTGCTGGTGTCATCTAGCATCAAAATGTCCGATTTTTTACCCTGAATAGAACCTACTTCTTTCTTGGTAACCAGTAAAGACTTCTTTCTGTTATTAACTTCCAGAACCATTTCTTTATGGTTGAGCTCATGGCTGCCCAAGTTCATTTGAGCAACATAGTCTTTGATCTTTTTCTCAACCTCATCTTTGTCTTCCCGGCTAACACCCAGCATCTCCAATAATTTGTTATTGTAGCCCTGGACCTGCTCTTCGTCGTCAAAATAAACAATACCAGAAGGGAGCTTTTCCATAATTTCAGAAAGCATTTCATTCCTTATATTCAAGTGTTCTAACATAGATTTGATGTACAAGTTGTTATCAAGAACTTTGGCTATACTTATTACAAACCCCAAGGTTTGCACCGTGGTTTTGAGAATATTATTGGTTGAAACATTTATCACTCCACTTATCCCACCATTTTCATCATGAATAGGAGCCGCAGAACAGTTAATATTGTGAAAATAATAATTGTAGTGTTCAGCACCCATTACCTGCACTGGGCGGCGCTCTCTTATAGCCAGGCTGAGAGCATTAGTGCCCATAATTTTTTCAGAAGCATCAAGAGCAAAATAATTGCCCATTTCCACATTCTTTTTAACTACTTCCGGGGAGGCAATGATTTTGCGGGTTTTGGCCTTCTGATCGCATATACGGCAAATAAGCCCCATCTCCGCAGCCATTTCTTTTATCACTTCAATTATGTCTCCGTACTCCTGTAGCAAATCCGAACAGTCAGTTAATTCCTCAATTAATTTATCGTCCTTAAGAATATTGCTTTCAATATTTTTATAAGGATCTACTCCATGCTGTCTGCTTCTTTGCCACGATCTATAAATTATAGGTAAAACAATCTCCTGGTTAACCTTTTCTCCGTTAATAAATTTCTCCCATTCTTCTTTTATCTTCTCTTGACTTTTTCCATGCTTAGCTTCCAGTACCATAAGCATACCACTCCTTTGGAAATTTGCTGATTTTCCAAACCCCAATTATAATTTGCAAAGCAAGCCTAGATAATTATAACTCTTTATATAACTAAAAGTTTTTTAAACTATATCACATTTTTTGCTATCTATCACTGAGGGACCACCTTCTTACTTAATAAAAATTGTTTAAAAAACCAGTTTAAATGCAGACATGAGAAATAGCCTGATTATTCGTAGTTCCAGAAGGGGCTGTTTAACAGGGCGTTACGACATTTCTGCAGGAAATCGGGATAACGCGATGCTAATTGTTCTACCAATTCAGCCATCTCCTGGCGGCAGGTTTGATCTTCCACGGGGCAAGGATTCTCTACGATGGGCCATTCCTCCCGCCGAGCCAGGGAGGATAAGGTTTTCTCAGGCACTTCAACCAGGGGGCGTATCTGGGTCAAACCGGTGCGGTCCAGGTAGACTGTTGGTTTGAAAGTATCCATTTGCCCCACTAAAATTAGGTTCATAAAAAAAGTCTCCACCGCATCATCCAGATGGTGTCCTAAAGCCACTTTGTTTGCCCCCAGCCGTAATGCGCTCTGATGAAATGCACCGTGCCTAAGGTTAGCGCAAAGAGCGCAGGGATTCTTCTCTTGGCGCCGTTCGAACACAATGGTGGAAATCAAGGTTTTTTCCACTTGCAGTGGCACCTCCAGTCGTTCAGCTAAACGGTAAAGGGGACTAGTGTCCACTTCCCACCCCAGGTCCACATGCACCGCCTGCAGGGCAAAATCAAAGGGGGCGTGCTTTTGAAAAATCTTCAGGATGTAGAGCAAAGCACTGCTGTCTTTGCCCCCGGATAGCCCTACTGCCACCACATCTCCTTCTTCAATCATATTAAAACGTTTTATAGTTCGTTTAACCGGAGTTAAAAACCATCCGCTGTCACTTTTTCGCAAAGCCTAACATCCTTTCTGTCAATCAAGAGTCCTCAATTCTATTCCATGGGTTGGAATTCAATTAAAATACTTTATGCAACACTACTGATTTTATATAGATTAAAAGCAATTCTGTCAAACAGGAGTTGATTCCTGTAAATCAAAATTTTTTTGCAGGCTGCTCAATAAAAAACAATATTGTAAATCGGGTAAAGGTTAAAAAATGCCACGCATTCTCCTCTTCCAGCGGAACCTTAAACCCCTTTCAGCCGTCTAACAAGTAACAAGCCAAATTAAAGCAGGAGGTGTGAGTTGTTAATGTTCAAAAACAAGAGCAAAAGAGGGGTCATAAAACTATTTTCCGTAACGGCGGCGGTGGCGCTCTTTTTGGGGGGAGCATTTTTGGTCTGGTCCGGTTGTGATCATGAAACTGCAGAAGTGGGCGCTGTCAGTGATCTGGACGACCAGCTGGTAGAAGCCAACACCGGCTTCGGCCTGGAGCTTTTCCGTAATATCTATGAAGAAGAAGGTGAGGAAAACCTTTTCATTTCACCGGCCAGTATTTCGCTGGCTCTATCCATGACTTACCAGGGAGCTGAGGGAGAAACCAAAAAGGAAATGGCGGATGTGCTGGGCTATGAAGACATGGAACTGGAAAAGCTGAATCAGGCCAACGCTGACCTGTTGACTATTTTGGGGCGCCCTGATGAAGGGGTGGAGATGAGTCTGGCCAACTCCATCTGGAAACGAGTAGGGTTAGATTTCTACGAAGAGTTTTTGGAAGACAACCAAAATTACTTTGACACCGAAGTGCAGGCCCTGAACTTCGATAACCCGGAAGCCTCCGAAATTATTAACCAGTGGGTAGAGGAGGAAACTCGAGGGCACATCGAGGATATCGTGGAGGATGATATCGACCATGACACCATCATGTTCCTGATCAACGCCCTTTACTTTCAAGGCGATTGGACAGAGACCTTCGATGAAGAAAAGACCATGAACCGCCCTTTTTATGCTCCCACAGGAGAGAGGGAAGTACCCATGATGTTCCGGGATGACGAGATAGAATACCTGGAAGAAGATCTCTTCCAGGCGGTACGGCTGCCTTACGGAGAAGAAGAGCGGGTTAGCATGTACGTGTTCCTTCCCCATGAAGATGCCGGGTTGGAAGGTTTCTATGAAGAACTGAACCGGGAGAACATGACCCAGTGGACTAACAGTTTTCAGAAAATGGAAGGCAAGCTGGGCTTACCTCGCTGGGAGATGGAATACGAAGTGGACTTAAAGGACCATCTGGTAGAAATGGGCATGGAAACCGCCTTCGACCATAACCTGGCGGACTTTTCCAACATGCGGGAGATTCCTCCGGTAGTTTACTTAAAGAGTGTCATGCATAAATCATTTGTAGAAGTGGACGAAAAAGGAACCGAAGCAGCAGCGGCTACTTCCGTAGAAGTAGGGATTGAATCTGCTCCAGCAGATTATTTCAACATGGAGGTTAACCGACCTTTCTTTTTTGCCATTCAGGACGACGCTACCGGGGCTCTACTGTTTACCGGATCGGTAGTGGAGCCGTAAGTTTAAATTTTGCCATTGTATCGTATTTATATATGCCACCCCTTCTCCGCTCTAATTAAGGCTTAAGAAGGGGTGGTGTACTTTTTCGGTATTTAATCTTTTCGTATCAGCATTACTTCTTTATTGAGTTATTCCAATTTAAACTCTCCTACTTCGTCAGACAACCCTTTAACTTCGTTTTGCATGTTTTCGCTGGAGCTGGCTATCTCTTCCACCAGGGATGCGTTCTGCTGAGTTACATCATTAAGTTCGGACAAGGCATTACTAATCTGGTCTGCTGATCCCGATTGCTCAGAAAGGCTGGAAGAAATTTCTTCCACTGCTTCTGCTATTCTCTGGTTGTTATCTACAATCTTATCAAGTATCTCTCGGGTGTCTTTCATCAACTGATTTCCTCGCTGTACCTTTTGCATGCTTTCTGTTATAAGCCTTTCAATTTCCGTGGCGGACTCGGCGGAACGAGCCGCCAGGTTACGCACTTCCGAAGCCACTACAGCGAAGCCCCTCCCGTTTTCCCCCGCGCGGGCGGCTTCCTGCAGTTTTGGCAAGTTGGCCAGAGTCAGGGAAGCGGCCAGGGCCTGACGGGAATTTTGTTCCAGCATGCCCCTGGTGGCTAACTCTGCCGCCTCCAGGCGGTCTTCAATCACTTGCTGCATTAAGTTGTTCTGACTCCTCCAAACAAAAAAGCTCACTGCCGCCACCACCAGAATGACTACCAGCATAACAGTAAGAGCGAGCTTGGCATTGAGACTCTGCTTTATCATAGATTAACCTCCTGCAAAACTGCCATAAGATAACTATTTCTATAATAATACTTGTATTTATTAGTGTCAATATATTTTTAATTCTGCTAATTTACTTTTTTTATTTTAATTTCAGGCTAGCGGTTCTCCTTACTGGCAGCACGGTCGGCGGTTATAACAGGATCATAAGCTGGGAAGAAAGGCGGCGCATAAGCCAAATCCAGCTGAAAAATTTTATCTACGCTCATTCTGGCATTGAGAGCGGTGGAATATAAGTCAATACATTTCACCGCATAAGAGAAATTACCACCAAGGGCAAGATTAAAAGTTACTCTGTCTCCCTCCCTGATACCTGCATTAATTCCCTTAATACCCTCTGCGCTGATTTTTGGATATCAGGGGCTTACTTATGGTAGATATGAACATCTTGCCAAATTGGGCTTTGGTACATTAAAAAGGAGCAAGTTTCAACCCTTACACCTGCCCCTTATCTACCGGTAGCATTTCGGAATAAGTTTGAGTTAATTACCGGAGCAAACTGCTCATAAAACTAGTTGGCATCTGGGAAGAATAAAGGTGCTCCGAACTCATCTTTGCCGAATTCTCCTATCATTTCCTGGGCTTCCTTGGAAGTGAAATACTCTACCATTAACTCAGCCTCTTCGTGTTTTACATGAGGATGTTCATCCGGGTTTACCGGGATTATTCCGTAAGGATTAGCCAGTTCTTTATCACCCTCAAAGACTATTTCCAGATTGGGGAGGTCTTCTTCCATGGACAAGAAGGTGCCCCGGTCCGACAAAACATACCCCTGTTGTTCGTTAGCCGCAATCAGGGTGTCCCCCATGCCTTGCCCCATGGCATCATACCATTCAGCGTCACTGTAATCATCAATGCCTGCCAATTCCCACAGATTCATCTCTTTGGTATGGGTGCCGGATTCGTCGCCGCGGGAGAGAAACCTGCCTTCTTCCTCTTCCACGTGTTCAACTATGTTTTCCAGTGCTTTAACTATGTCCGCACTGGGGTATATGTCTCCTGGATCGCCCTCAGGACCAAGGATTACAAAGTCATTATACATCACATCGTATCGCTCAGTACCATAGCTATCTGCCACAAACTGTTCTTCCAGTTCCCGGGCATGAACCAAAATAATGTCAGTATCTCCCCGTTTCCCAGTCTCAATT
>CAZXDQ010000144.1:0-5423 GCA_964639405.1 uncultured Syntrophomonadaceae bacterium
AAGCAGCATCCGGGCTAGAAAGTTCTACCGCTACTTGCGCCAAGCCTATAGTGTGGGCTATTCCACTCACCACTCTACGGGGCTGCACCCGGTAGTCTTTAATTTCGCTCTCCTCTTCTGCAGCAATAATAGTACCGGAAGTACGGTTGTTTAAATTCTTTATTATCAAATTTTGCCTATTTTTTCTGGCAATTTCTACGGCAAAGGGATGGATAACCCGTGCTCCTTCATAAGCCATTTGGCAAACTTCACTGTAAGAAATTCTAGGTATGATGCGGGCACCGTCCATGAGCCTGGGATCGGCGGTGGCAACGCCATCTACATCGGTATAAATTTCTACAAAATCTGCCCCCAGAGCAGCACCCAGTATCACTGCCGTAATATCGCTACCTCCCCGCCCCAGGGTGCAGACTTCATTTTCCGGAGTAACCCCTTGGAAGCCCGCTACTACCGCAGTTTCCTGGTTTTCTAAAGCTTGGACGATTCTTTCCGGATTACAATCTGCTACCTGGCCTTGACTGTAATTTTCATCGGTAATTAATCCTGCTTGGGCTCCTGTAAAAGCCTTTGCAGATATGTTTCTACGATGCAAACTAGCTGCTAACACCGCAGCGGAAATAATTTCTCCACAGTGCATAACCAAATCCAATTCCCGCAGAGGAACCTCGGGGCAAATATCTTCCAAAAGGGACTTTAGAGTATCTGTAGCATAGGGATCACCAGCTCTTCCCATCGCTGAAACCACCACTACCGGGCTATATCCCTGTTCTCTAGCTTCCACAATCCTCTCCAATACCATCTCCCGAGTTTCCTTAGTTCCAACTGAAGTTCCGCCAAACTTCTGTACAATAATATTCACCGCTTTAGCACCTACCTGTTTTATACTAGTAGTTCGGCTATCTGCACCGAATTGGTAGCCGCTCCCTTGCGCAAGTTGTCAGCTACTACCCACATATTCAAACCACCCGACACCGAAGTGTCTTTTCTAATTCGGCCTACAAAAACCTCATCTCTTCCGTCTGCCCCTATAGGCATGGGGTACTCCAAGGTGGAAGGATCATCTACTACTACTACTCCGGGGGCCTTCCGCAGAAGCTCCCGGGCTTCTTCGGGAGTAACTTCTCTACCCATTTCCAGATTAATTGCCTCAGCATGTCCATTCAGCACCGGAACCCTCACCGTAGTGGCAGTAACAGGCAAATCAGGCTCTCCCATAATTTTTCTGGTCTCATTTATCATTTTCACTTCTTCTTTGCAGTAACCATCTTCCATAAACACGTCCAATTGAGGAACCACATTAAAAGCAATTTGATGCTGCCGGTAAGCTCCTTTATGAGGTATATATTCACAATGGGGTTGCTTATCTTCCAATAGCTTCCGGGATTGTTCCGTTAGCTCCTCCATTGCCTCCCTGCCGGCACCAGAAACTGCCTGGTAAGTGGAAACTACTATCCTTTTAATCCCTACTGCTTGGTGCAGAGGTTGAAGGGCAGCCACCATCTGGATAGTAGAACAATTAGGATTGGCAATAATCCCCTGGTGCCGAGAAGCCTGTTCTGGATTAACTTCAGGAACTACTAAAGGTACTCTTTCCTCCATCCTAAAGGCACTGCTGTTATCAATTACCAAAGCCCCTCTTTTTACCGCTTCCGGAGCTAACTCTTTGCTGAGATCTCCCTCCACGCTAAAAAAGGCAAAGTCTATTCCTGCAAAAGCTTCCGGTTTAGTTTCTTCTACCTGATATTCTTCGCTCCCTAAGGTTACCTTACTTTGAGCTGATCGGGCAGAAGCCAACAACTTAAGGTTCTTATAAGGGAAGCCTCTTTCATACAGCAAACGAGCCATAGACTGTCCTACCATTCCGGTGGCACCAACCACCGCCACATTATAACCTTTTGTCAAGTCTATCCACCTCCTGTGCTATTTATTGCGTCTCTCAAAAACGTAACCAAGAGCATTTGAGCTTTGAAAAACACCCACTAATTTAGACCTATCAAATGAGTTACAACATCTCTCGGCGCATTTCCTCTCCTGAGCGAGGTGAAATAAAGGCCGGTGGTATCTCAAATATAGTCTTGGCCCCTACAAAACCTTCTCTATGAAGGTAATAAACCGCCCTGGCGTATGCTACTAACACATTGGCTGTAAATTGGGGATTACTCCGCAATTGCAAAGCAAATTCCATTATGTGGTTTTTGGTTTCCTGCCCCTGCCCAGTGCGACCATTTCGAATGACAAAACCCCCATGGGGCATATCAGAGTGTTTTTCTGCTAATTCTGCTTCGGAAATAAAATATACTCTAGTTTCATATCCTTCAAAATAATTGGGCATGTTTTTGATTTCTCTAGCAATATTGTCCAGATCTGCACCTTCTTCAGCTACTACATAGCATTCCCTTATCTGTTTATCTCCCGGTCTCAACTCGGGAGTTTCTCCTTCCCTAACTTTGTCCATGGTTGAGTTTATGGGAATGGTGTATTGTACTCCAGCTTTAACTCCTGCCACTCTCCTAACCGCATCCGAATGTCCCTGACTAACCCCGGGTCCAAAAAAAGTGTACTCATCTCCATCTGGCAATATTCCTTCCGCCATCATTCGATATAGTGAAAACAAACCCGGGTCCCAACCAATAGAAATTGCTGCAGTGGTTTCTCCTTCTCTGGCCTCTTTGTCCACTAAGCGATAGTGTTCGGGAATTTTGGCGTGGTTATCGTAACTGTCCACCAGGTTAAAATAACGGGCAAAATAGGGACTTTGTTCAGGAAGGTCGGTAGCCGAACCCCCGCATAAAATCATCACATCAAGGTCATTTTTGAAATCGAGGGCTTTATCCAGCTGGAAAACTGGCGCAGAATCCACCTGTGGCTCCACTGCAGCTGGATTACGGCGGGTAAACACCCCCCCTACTTCCAGGTCATGATTGCTCTCGACCGCCATTTCTACACTTTTTCCGATATTGCCATACCCCACTATACCGATCCTGATCTTTCCTGCCAACAGGCACCCTCCTTAATTCCATCTTTAATAGAAATAAATGCAGCACCAGCAATTCTATCCTGGGTGGCATATTTTTCATAAAATGCATAATAATAGCTTTATAATCTTCTACCTTTAACTGTTTTGGTTCCTTAAGTGTTCTGGAATAGTTTCCAAGCGGATAATGTCTTCATATTTCTCTCTCCGCACCACTTCTTCTATGCCCTCTCGGCGAACAAAGAGTAAGGCTGGCCTGGGAATTCGGTTATAGTGACTATACATGGAAAAATGATAAGCTCCAGTAGAAAATACGGTTAATACATCCCCTTGTTGAGGACGAGGCAGCTGAGCATCGGTAATTAGTATATCACCCGATTCACAGGCTTTTCCAGCTATAGTGACCACACTATCCTTTTCTTCCTGAGCCCGGTTGGCTAAAACAGCTTCGTATTTTGCACCGTAAAGGGCGGGCCTGATGTTGTCCATCATCCCTCCATCTACAGAAACATACGTCCTGGTTTTGGGGATATCTTTAATAGTCCCTATCTGGTAAAGGGTCACCCCTGCTTCCCCGGCAATAGAACGTCCTGGCTCTAACGAAACCAAGGGTAGGGGCAAATGTTGCTGCTGACACTTTTCTTTAACAGTACTGGTCACTGCTTCTACAAAATCTTCTACTGGTATTACCTCATCTTGAGAAGTATGCCTAATAGCCAACCCGCCTCCCAAGTTAAGCTCCGCAAGGGCTACCCCAGTTGTTCGATAGATATCAGCCAAAAAATCAACCATAACTTCTGCCGCCAGCTGGTGTGAACGGGAATCAGTAATTTGGGAGCCAATATGACAGTGCAATCCCCTCAATTCCAGGTTTGGATGGGACAGCACCTTTTCCACTGCTGCTTTTGCTTCTCCATCAGCCAGTCCCAGGCCAAACTTAGAATCCACCTGACCAGTCTGGATGTATCGGTGGGTAGAGCCAGTAACTCCAGGTTTAACCCGCAGCATCACCTCTACCTCTACCTCTTTTATGCGAGCAGTTTTCATCAAATGCTCCAGTTCCATCCCACTGTCCACTACCAGGCATCCCACCCCATGTTCAAGGGCCATATCAATCTCTGCATCGGTTTTGTTATTTCCGTGGAAATAAATTTTATGAGGGGGATAACCTGCCTGGATAGCCGTATATATTTCTCCTCCTGAAACTGCATCTAAATAAAGTCCCTCTTGATGAACCAGCCGGCACATGGCCAGAGTCAGAAAAGCTTTTCCCGCATATATTATTCGACCTTCAGGATAACATCGTTCCATCGCAGCTGTATACTGCCGACATCTTTGTCTCATCAATTCCTCGTTATAAGCATACAAAGGAGTCCCATAATCTTTTGCCATTTGTACCAGATCCCAACCCAACATCTCCAAGTGGTTACTTTCATTTACATCTACGACTTCACCAATAAACATGTTTTCCCTCCCTTGCCAATTTAAATGCTTACCTTCCTTTCTTCATGTTAAAGCAACAAATTCAATAAAGCAACAAAAAACGGCTGACGTTCCGCCAGCCGTGATCCTGTTACGAAACCCCACTCCCTCTAAAGCGAGATAGCACCCCATTGAAAAGCCCAGGGCTAAGCTTTTCAATGACAGTCCGTTAGCTGTTAGCCAAGAACGGACCAGCTTTTAAATCCGGCATAATTTAAAAGCTTCGGCGGAGGCCCCTTTCTTCCAGTATCATTGGTTTGCCGCACCTTCTCTCGAATACTTTTGGCCACCGCTCCTCTACCTCACCTCGGCGAGATGAGGCATTCATCTTATTTTATTGAAGGTATTTTACCACGGTTGTATTAGTAAAACAAGATCCACTAAGTAGAAAATCCTGTCGAGGCAAAACATTTTTAATCTAACCTTCTTTTTCTTCCTCAGCCCAAGAAATAATTTCCGGCTGATACTTCTGGTTATATCTTACTGAAGCATCCCACTTTTTTATGATTAAAAAAACTACCAGCATAAAAAGCAGTCCACTTCCTACTCCTACTAAATTAGGATCATATACCAAGTTATAGGCAGAGGCAAGCCAAAAGCCTCCCAGCAAACCAAATACTAGCGCCAAAACCGGCACCATATATATGATAAAAGAAAGAAGGAGCACCTTCTGGTCGTCAATTTTAACTCGAACCAGCTCCCCTTGCGAAGCCCCTATCAGGTTCAACACTTCTACTTCCTCATCTTGCTGGTCAGGTCCGCCTAAGATACCTCCGCATTTACCACAACCTTCGCAAGCCATATGTCTTCTGAGCAAAACCAGGGCCCTATTTCCTCTTTCTTCCAATACAGTGCCCATTTTTTCCAAATTATTCACCCCCCTTAAGATAACACTAAACAGTGAAACTATTTTTACCGGCTAATTAGCCCAAGGGACCATATATTCAATAATGTTATTATATATTTT